>DAOTOD010000042.1:0-7744 GCA_035451165.1 Bacteroidales bacterium | reverse complement strand
ACTTTAACTTTAACTGTCGAAAATCTCAATAAAATAAGGCAAGAAAAAACAGAATTATTAAATAAACAGCAAGAAGAAAAATTAAAATTAGCTAAAACTATTAACGAAAAAAATATAACTATAAGTAAATTAAAGAAAAAAGAAAATGAACTTCGACAAATTATTAAGAAAAAAGAAAAAGCCGCTAAAGATTTACAAAACGCTATAAACAAGCTTATACAAGAAGAAATTACTATGTCGGCTAAAAAAGCAGGTACTAAACCTGTTAAAGATAAATTAACCTTAGTCCCCGAAGAAGTTGCTCTTTCAAACGATTTTAGTAGTAATAAAGGTAAGTTGCCCTGGCCAATCGAAAAAGGTTTTATATCAACAACTTTTGGTTCCCATCCTCATCCTGTTATATCTGGTATAATTATAAAAAATGATGGTTTAAATTTTACTACTACTAAAGGTAGTACTATACGCTCTATTTTCAAAGGTAAAGTATCGGCTGTAACTTCTATACCCAATTATAATAACGTTGTTATGATTAGACATGGTGAATACCTCTCAGTATATGCTAATTTGGCAACTGTATATGTAAAAACAGGTGATTATGTTAAAACAAAACAAGCAATAGGCATGATATATTATGATGAAAAAGAAGATAATGCTACAATACACTTTGAACTAAGAAAAGGAACAACAATTTTAAATCCCGCCGAATGGCTTATCAAATAAAATAATGGATAAGTATTATATTATTTATTTACAAGAAATTTATAAAGTTATTTTATAATTTTTTTAAAAAATATGTAAGTTTGTATTAGTTAAAATTACTTTTTATGGAAACTTATGTTTATTGTGGTGTTATTGGCCCATGGCAATTATTATTAATTGCTCTAATAGTATTATTAATTTTTGGAGGGAAAAAAATTCCTGAATTAATGCACGGTCTCGGTAAAGGAATAGGTGAATTTAAAAAAGGAATGAAAGAAAGTGAAGAAGAACTCAAAAATAAAAAAGAAGAAACCTCATCTGATAATAAAGAAAAAGAAGAAAATAAACCATAATGTCAATTACAAATTAATAACTTGTATGAATAATAATTTTTGTAACTTGCAAAAAATTATTATAAAAACATAAAAAAGCATTTATGAAAAAATTTTGGCTTTCAAACATTATTACTTTGATAATAACTACTTTAATTCTTATTCATTACTCATCATACGCTCAAACAACAAATAATGATACTAACAAGA
Source organism: Bacteroidales bacterium (assembly GCA_035451165.1). Taxonomy (GTDB): domain Bacteria; phylum Bacteroidota; class Bacteroidia; order Bacteroidales; family JAKIYJ01; genus JAKIYJ01. The sequence continues at coordinate 6,503 of DAOTOD010000042.1, read as the reverse complement.
TTGCCAGCAAAGAAACTGATGAAATAGCTAATATGCTCGATAGTATAGCTATTCTTAATATTTTCCCTGATACTATTTCTGAACCCGGTATAAGTTTAAATCCTTTTTTTAAACTGTCAGACTCTTCTAATATGTCATATTATGATTCTATATACCGAAGTGGATTGTATTATTTAAGCTTATCATCTCCCTTTGAATATGTATATAATGAAAATATTAAATCATATATAGAACTCTATGGCATAAAAAAAGCTAAATTAACTGCTCGTATGTTAGGACTGGGAGAATTATATTTTCCTTTATTCGAAGAATATCTTGATAAATATAAACTTCCTTTAGAACTTAAATACCTTGCAATAATAGAATCAGCTCTTAATCCAATGGCAAAATCAAGAGCAGGAGCTGCTGGCATATGGCAATTTATGTTAAATACTGGTAAAAAATATGGATTAAATGTTACTTCTTATGTCGACGAACGAAACGACCCTTTAAAATCAACTATAGCTGCTTGTCAACATCTATCCGATTTATACAACTTATATAAAGACTGGGCTCTTGTATTAGCTGCTTATAATGCAGGTGCTGGCAATGTTAACAAAGCTATATTAAGAGCAAAACTTAGCGAAAATGAAAAACTTTCTTTCTGGAAAATAAAAAATTATCTCCCTCGAGAAACTCAAAATTATGTGCCCGCTTTTATAGGTGTATCTTATGTTATGACTTACTATAAATTATTTGGTATTACTCCTGTTAAACCTGATTTCGCTTACGATGAAATTGATACCCTTATTATAACACAACCTTTGTCATTTAAACAAATATGCGAAGTATTATGTGTCCCCGAAGATGAATTAAAATTTCTTAATCCTACTTACAAAAAAGGCTTTATTCCAGCTTCAGAAAATACCCCTTACATACTACGATTACGTAAAAATTATATAACCGAATATATTCAGAATGAGTATACCCTCTATAATTATAACAACGAAATAATAGCTGATAAATATTTTCAACAAATAGCTGCTAATTCATATACTCCTAATGTAAATAAAATAAAAAAATATGAAAATGATAATGATATCCATATTGTAAAAAAAGGAGAAAGTCTTAATATTATTGCTCGTAAATATAATTGCTCAGTAAGTCAAATTATGAAATGGAATAATTTAAAAAACCCTATGGTACACCCAAACCAAAAATTATTAGTCAAACAACCTAATCAAAACAATAATGATAGTAATAATATAGCTGTTAATAATAATTCAAACAATAATAATTCTGATAATAATAAGCCAAAAATTATTTATCATACTATTCGTAAAGGCGATACACTTTGGGGTATTGCTAATCAATACGAAGGTGTGACGGTTGATGATATAAAAAAGCTAAATAATATAAAAGAAAATCAAAAATTAATGCCCGGACAAAAATTAAAAATTGCTATCGATATCTAATCTAGCATATGAAAATAAATCTAAAAATCCTATTTATTATATTAGTTAATATAATTTTTTTATCCGCTTGTAATAAAAAAGGCGAAAAAGTTACCTTACCTGCTTCTACAGGTAAAACTGCTGAATTACTTGTAGTAAGTGAACAAAACACTTTAAATGGTATTGTAGGTAAACAAATTAAAGCTGTTTTTGCTCAAGAAATTGAATTATTACCACAGTCAGAGCCTATGTTTAATATAGTAACTATTGCTCCTTCAGCCTTTGAAGGAATGTTTACTACTTTCAGAAACATCTTTATAGCCGAAATTAACCCTAAAATTATTAAACCAACTTTATTTATTAAACAAAACGTATGGGCACAACCACAAACTGTTATACAAATCACTGCTCCTTCAGATACTATAATGGTAAAATTACTTAAAGAACATGGAAATGTTTTTATATCTCAATATCTTAAAATGGAAAGAGAAAGGATTATAAAGGCTTTTAAAAATATAGAAACAACAAGTATTAGACTTAAGCTGAAACAAGCCTTTGGCTTTGAAATGATATTCCCAGAAGGTTATTATATAGCTACACAAGAAAAAAATTTTGCTTGGATAAGAAAAGAAACAGAAACTACAAGCCAAAATGTTATTATTTATTTTAAACCTTTTACCGATACATCTGTTTTTAATTTAAATAATATCATAGCTTTAAGGGATAGCATCACAAAAAAACATATACCGGGTCCAACTGATAATTCATATATGACTACTGAAAAAGAATTTAAACCTGTTTATAAAGCAATTAATTTTAACGGTAAATATGCTATAGAAACTAGAGGATTATGGAGACTAGAAGAAAGTTGCTGTATGGGAGGTCCTTTTATTAATTATACCTTTGTCGATAATAATAACAAACTAACAATAACTATCGATGTTTTTATATATGCACCAAGTACAAAAAAACGTGACTTACTATTACAAGTTGAAGCAATAGCCTACACCTTTAAACAAGATACTTTAATAAATATTAACTAAAATTTCTAAAAATATTCCTGTTTTTATTAAATATTTCTACTATCTCGTGTTATTAATATCACTTGTGTATAACTACTTACATTAAGCATAGCCCGTCGTGTTTACCACTACCCCATTTTGACTATATAAACAATAACTGCTAAATAATAAAATACTTAATAAAAGTACCTTAATACCTACTTTTATTAATTTAAAATGTTTTAATAATTAATTGTTTTTAAGGTTTAACATTTATTTTAATTTATTACTTGTTATTATTTTATTGCTATTAATTATTTCTTTTATTTGATAAATTTATTTTAATATTTTTTATTTGTTAAGTAAAAATTAAAAAAAAGAAATAATTTACTTTTATAAATAATATAATGTTAATGAAAAATTAATATGAAATGATTTCATTTAATTTTAATAAATTCCATAAACACGTAATGATTTAACACTAATAGAGCCACTAGTTGAGCCTCCCAAACTTAAACTAGCTTTAATAGCTATTGTGGTTGATGCTTGTTGAATAATACTAGTTTTAAGTGCATAAGGAACTGTCCATGATGCATAATCAGAAACAGGGCGACTTAAATTAGTAGATTTATCATCATTACCTCCAACAGTAATAGTAACTGTGCCAGTATTAGTACTTCCGCCATTAGCACCAACAGTAATAGTGCCTTCCGTCTCTATAAGAATTTTAGAATACGTATTATTAGGTAAAGTATAAGATTTAACAGAATTATTTGTCCCTCCAGGAGAATTAACAGAATAAGTTGAAGTGGTTTCATCAGCATATAATAAAACAACTGCCCCCGAAGGTAATTGAGCATCATTACCTACTATACTAGTCATTTGAAAATTATTGCCATCATAAATAACTGTAACTATTTGATTCAATTTAATATCATTAGCTATTAAATCAAAATTTGATTGTTTTCTTATAGGTTTTGGACCAAGCCCATTAACATTTAAAGTAGCAGGACCTGTATTTGAACTATTAGCTTTAAAACTAACAAGCATGCCTGTAACATAGCTTAAAGGCGCAGGAGATAAATTAACCGAATATGCATTAGTCGTACCATTATCGATAGCAAATTGTAATGTATTATTTTCTATAGTTTTAACATTAACTGCATGATTTAAATCATTAGGATCAGCAAGATTATATATTTTATAATTTGACATATTTAAATTAGTTGTTGCTGTGTGATTTCCTAAATTATCCCCTCCAAAAATTATTGCAGAAGGGTCTATAGCAACAGATTCTATTTTCCATGCCTTACCCAAAGGAACAGTTTGCTGAGAAGTAACATTAATAACTCCTTCAAACTGTAATAGATTACCACCTGATGGCGAACTTGCTATATTATACTGTATAACAGAAATTGAATTAACAGAAACTCCTTTATCTAAAGTTTGCCCTTCTTTTAACCAGTAAGGAGAATCAGTAAAACCTGTTGCAACTGCAGGCTGGCCATCAATTAAAATAGTAGGTATATTTTGAGAATAAATACTAAAATATACCAAAAAATTAAAAATAATAATTGCTAACTTTTTCATTTTTATACTTTGTTTAAATTTTAACATAAAATTAATTTTAAGTAAATATAATTAAAAAAAATCACAATTCATAGTTTCAAACATTAATCAAATTATCAACAAATAAATTACTAACTTCGCAATTAAATTATATTATAAATGAAAAATAAAAATAATAATCATTTAGAAAAAAACATAGCTGCATTATTTTTAAAAAATCCATTTGCAGGATATAATTATAAACAACTTTCGCATACATTAGGAATAAACGATAAAGTAGGTCGTGAATTAGTAAAAAAAACCATAGAAAAATTATTAGAAAAAAGTTTTTTATTAGAAGCTAAAAGAGGTAAATATAAATTAAACCCTCATTATGTTGACGAAAAACTTATAAAGCAATTATATATCATAGGAAAAGTTGATATGAAACAAACAGGCAAAGCCTATGTTATACCAGAAAATAAAACAGAAGACATATATATTGCTCCTAATAATACTAATAAAGCTTTACATGGTGATATTGTCAAAGTATTACTTTTTCCTAAACGAAAAGGAAGAAAAACAGAAGGTGAAATTGTAGAAATAATATCAAGATCAAAAAAACAATTTGTTGGAATAATAAAAATTTCAAACGATTTCGGATTCTTGCTACCCGATAATACAAACATGACTGTAGGTATTTTTATACCATCCAATAAATTAAATAATGCTAAAAATGGTGATAAAGTTATTGTAAACCTTATTGATTGGCCTGAAGATTCTAAAAATCCGTTCGGAGAAGTTATTCAAGTACTTGGTAAACCGGGTAATAATGAAGTAGAAATGTCATCTATTCTTGCTGAATATAATTTTCCATTATCATTTACTAAAGAAACATTAATTGAATCAGAAAAAATTAATACTGACATACCGCAAGAAGAAATAATAAAGCGTAAAGATTTCAGAGAAATCACAACTTTTACTATAGATCCTGAAGATGCAAAAGATTTTGATGATGCTTTATCAATTAAAAGAATATCAAAAGATTGTTGGGAAGTAGGAATACATATAGCTGATGTAACTTATTATTTTAAAGCAAATTCAGCTATAAACAAAGAAGCTTACGAAAGAGGAACATCGGTATATCTTGTTGATAGAGTGGTGCCTATGCTCCCTGAAAAAATAAGTAATGAGGTTTGTTCTTTACGTCCTTATGAAAATAAACTTTGTTTTTCTGTAGTATTAGAAATAGATGAAAATGCAAAAGTTTTAAAAGAATGGATTGGAAAAACAATTATACAATCAAATAAAAGATTTACCTACGAAGAAGTTCAAAAAATTATAGAAACTAAAAAAGGAGATTATGCAGATGAAATTTTGATACTTAACAGTCTTGCTAAAAAACTTCGTACTAAAAGATTTGCCGAAGGATCTATAAATTTTGAATCAAAAGAAGTGAAATTTAAACTTGATGAAAAGACTGGTAAGCCTTTAGAAATTTACATAAAAGAAATGAAAGATTCAAATCGTTTGGTAGAAGAATTTATGTTATTAGCTAATAAAACTGTTGCTAAAAGTATTAATAAATTAAATCTTAAAGAACAACCTGTTTTTGTTTATAGGGTTCATGATGAGCCAGCACCAGAAAAAATTACTGATTTTGCTTTGTTTGTAAGTAAATTGGGTTATAATATAAAATTAGATACTAGAAAAAATTTATCATATTCACTAAATAAAATATTCAAACAAATAAAAGGTAAAGCTGAAGAAAATATGATAGAAAGTCTTGCTATAAGAACAATGGCTAAAGCTCACTATTCGACTAACAACATAGGTCATTATGGCTTAGCTTTCGATTATTATACTCATTTTACAAGCCCTATAAGAAGGTATCCTGATATTATGGTTCATCGTTTACTCGAATATTATATACTTAAAAAAAATAAAAAAACTTTAGACAAAAGAGAATATGAACAATATTGTATACATTCTTCGGAACGAGAAAGACAAGCTATCGAAGCTGAAAGAGCTTCAGTAAAATATAAGCAAGTAGAGTATTTATCGACACAAATAGGAAAAGAATTTAATGGACATATATCGGGTATAAGTAAATGGGGTATCTACGTTGAATTAGAAAATAACTATTGCGAAGGTATGATACCTTTATATTATCTTGAAGATGATTATTATATTTTAGACGAAGAAAATTATCTTTTTTATGGTAGACGAACAGGGGTAAAATACAAATTAGGTGATAAGATAAAAATCAAGGTTGTTAAAGTAGATTTTTCAAAGAAACAGATAGATTTTACTTTAGTAAATTCAAATTCAAAAAATAATAATAAAAGAAAAAGTAAACGTAAAAATTAAATTTATATAGTTTTTAAGTTATAATAAAAAACCCCAAGAAAATCATTCCAAGTTTTTATTTTTAAGGCAATTCTTGGGGTTTTTATTTATAGTTATTTTTATTTAAATAAGATTTAAACGACTAAATAATTCTTTACGATATAATCATCCT
>DAOTOD010000041.1:0-7786 GCA_035451165.1 Bacteroidales bacterium | reverse complement strand
CATACAACCCACCGTACTTGAATCAGAACTGTTTGGCTACGAGGCTGGCGCTTTCACAGGCGCTGAAAAAAGAAAGCATGGCTTAATGGAAGTGGCAGATGGCGGAGTATTATTCCTTGATGAAATTTCTTCCATGCCGACAGATATTCAAGCTAAATTACTCCGTGCGATTGAAGAAAGGTCGTTCCGAAGAGTGGGTGGAACCGTTTCCATTAATGTAGACGTGCAAATCATTGCCGCATCAAATCGGGATATTAAAACAATGATTGAAAAAGGTGAATTTCGAGAAGATTTATATTATAGGCTAAATTCAGTACCTATACATATTCCACCTCTCCGAGAAAGAAAAGAAGATATTATATTGTTATTTAGAAAGTTTGCTAGCGATTTTGCAGAAAAATATCGTATGCCTCCCATACAACTTGATGAAGAGGCTCAAAATTTAATGATAAACTACCGGTGGCAAGGAAATATTAGACAATTGAAAAATATTACAGAACAAATATCAATTATTGAGCAAAACCGCATAATAACAGCCAATACTTTGAAAAAATATTTGCCTGCTATTAATGAAAGAGATTTGCCCGTTTTATTTAAAAATGAAAAATATGAAGGAATAAATGAAAGAGAATTACTTTATAAGGTCCTGTTTGATATGAAAAAAGATATTTTTGAGCTGAAAAAACTTGTTAGTGGAATTATTGAAAATAATATTAATAATGAAGACTTCGCATTGTTAAGTAAAGATGTTTTTCAAAATGTTTATGAACAAAAAAATACAAGTGATGTAGCTAAAACCACTGAACCATCATTGGAAATAAAACATTATAGTACAACAGATCCTGACTCTGTAGCTGAATCTGAAATTATAGAAGAAAATTTATCTCTTCAAAAAACAGAGATAGAACTTATTAAAAAAGCTCTTGAACGACATAAAGGTAAACGTAAAGAAGCCGCTAAAGACTTAGGTATATCGGAAAGAACATTGTATCGTAAAATTAAAGAATATAATATAGATAAATAAAAAATAATTTAAAATTGTTTATAAAATACTTGAATATTAAAGTATATATTTTGCTAATTTTTATTGTAGTAAATTTTTCTTCATGTCGTTTTGTTAATTATTCTTTTATTGGTGGTACTCTGGACCCTAAAATACAAACGGTAAATATAAAATATTTCCCTAATAATGCTGCGTTAGTACAACCTACATTGAGTAGGTCATTTACAGAAACTTTACGTGATAAATTTATTAGCCAAACTAAACTAGCTTTGGTTGAAGCAGGAGGCGATATTATTATTGAAGGCGAAATAATAGATTATAATATTCAACCTGTTGCTATCCAAGGCAATGAGAAAGCAGCTCTTAATAGGCTTACTATAACAGTTAATGTTAAATATACTAATACCATTAATTCTAACCAAGATTTTGAATCTACTTTTTCTAGATATGAAGATTTTGATAGTAATAAGAATCTCTCATTAGTTGAAAATGAACTTATAAAATTAATAAATGAGGCTTTAGTTGAAGATATTTTTAATAAAATAGTAGTAAATTGGTAAATTATTATGAATAAAGAGCGTTTTTTTGAGCTTCTAGTTAATCCTGTTTTAATAAAGGATGATGATGTACCATTAATAGAAAAATTAATTAATGAATATCCTTATTTTCAACCAGCTTATGTTATGCTCGTTTGTGCTTTATGCAAGAGTAAAAATACTAATTATCATAGTAAATTAAAAATATGTGCTTCATTAACTAAAGAAAGATCTGTCCTTTATAAATTAATTAAAAATATCGAAAATACCTATGAAACAAAAAAATTAATTAATAATTATGCTACATTAAATTATAATAATGATGATATTATTCTTTACAGTATTAAAAATGTTGAAATAGAACAACAGAATGAATTGACTAAGATTAACGATGATAACCATTATGATGATAATCATAATATATTGAAAAATAATACGTATGTTGAATATTGCCCTGATAGAGAAGTAAGAAAAAAAATAATTGATAATTTTTTACTTAATGAACCTCGTATTACTCCTACTAAATCAGACTTTTTTAATCCTGTAAATTTGGCTCAAAAAAGTTGTGAAGAACACGAAGATTTTTATACAGAAACACTGGCTAGTATTTGTTTACGTAAAGGTAATTATGCAAAAGCTATAAAAATTTATGAAAATTTATGCTTGAAATTTCCAGAAAAAAGTAGTTACTTTGCAGAAAAAATTAAAGAAATAAAAAAAGTACAACAAAATATAAATTAATTTTATTATGGGATGGTATATTTTAATTTCAATATTAATACTTATAACATGTTTCTTAATAGTATTAGTAGTATTAGTTCAAAATTCTAAAGGCGGTGGACTAGCTTCAAATTTTTCAGCATCTAATCAAATTATGGGCGTCCGAAAAACAGCAGATTTTCTCGAAAAAGCTACATGGACATTGGCCGGTATTTTATTGTTTCTAAGTCTTATAACAGTTTTTACTATACCTAAACTTGAAAATTCTGAAAAAACAGTTAAAAGCGAAGTGACTATAAAAAATATGATTCCTGCTCAAAATTTTCAAGGTAATCCTGCTACAGAAAATAATAATCAAGGTAAATAAAAACAAACGTCTTTTAATTAATAAGCCTTTCTCATAAAATAAAAAGAGAAGGCTTTTTATTTTTTCCGATGTCATAATGTCATTAATTGTGACATTTATGGTTAGAATTTAAGGAAAATTTGTCGCTTTTAAACTAAAAAAAAAGATTGGCATAATTAATGACAAAAGAAAGACGAATCTTTTTTAGTTAAGTTTTTACATAATCTTTTTTCAAAATAAATGTTAAACCTAAAAAAATAATTGGCTATGTCAAAGTTAAACATTAAACCATTAGCTGACCGTGTAATAATAGAACCAGCGGCAGCTGAAGAAAAAACAGCAGGTGGAATTATTATCCCTGATACAGCTAAAGAAAAACCTCAAAAAGGTAAAGTTATTGCAGCAGGTAAAGGTAAAAAAGATGAACCTATGACTGTTAAACCAGGAGATATGGTACTCTATGGAAAATATGCAGGTACTGAAATTACTATTGATGGTAAAGATTATTTGATTATGCGCGAGTCTGATATAGTTGCTATCGTTGAATAATTAATTTAAAATTAAAATTTCTAAACCTTAAAAAATATATAAAACTATGGCAAAAGATATAATTTTTGAATTTAAAGCCCGTGAGGCTCTTAAAGCAGGCGTTGATGCCCTCTCAAATGCAGTTAAAGTAACATTAGGTCCTAAAGGACGTAATGTAATTATTGATAAAAAATATGGAGCTCCTGCTATTTCAAAAGATGGAGTTACTGTTGCTAAAGAAATTGAATTAAAAGACCCTGTTGAAAATATGGGAGCACAAATGGTGCGCGAAGTAGCTTCTAAAACTGCTGATGTCGCAGGTGATGGAACTACTACTGCTACTGTTTTAGCTCAATCTATAATAACTACAGGGTTAAAAAATGTTACCGCCGGCGCTAATCCTATGGATTTGAAACGTGGTATAGATAAAGCTGTTGAAGCAGTTGTCGCTCATCTTAAAAAACAATCTAAAGCTATAGGTGATAGTATCGAAAAAATTGAACAAGTAGCTTCTATCTCAGCTAATAATGACTCTTCTATAGGAAAAATGATAGCTGAAGCTATGTCGAAGGTTAGCAAAGAAGGCGTTATTACTATCGAAGAAGCTAAAGGAACTGAAACAACTGTAAAAGTTGTTGAAGGTATGCAATTTGACCGTGGCTATATTTCCCCTTATTTTGTAACCGATCCTGATAAAATGGAAGCTGTATACGAAAATCCTTATATCCTTATATATGATAAAAAAATATCGGGAATGAAGGATTTTCTACCTATATTGGAAAAAGTTGTACAAACAGGCCGTCCTTTATTAATTATTGCTGAAGATGTTGAAGGAGAAGCTCTTGCTACTTTGGTAGTTAATAAACTTCGTGGCTCTCTTAAAATAGTTGCTGTTAAAGCTCCAGGATTTGGCGACCGTAGAAAAGAAATGCTTGAAGATATAGCTATATTAACAGGTGGAACAGTTATTTCAGAAGAAAGAGGCTTTAAATTAGAAAATGCTGATATTTCTTATTTAGGCTCTGCTGAAAAAGTTACTGTTGACAAAGATAATACTACTATAGTAAGTGGTAAAGGTAATAAAGATAATATTAAAGCTCGTATAAATCAAATTAAAGCTCAAATTGAAAAAACTACATCTGATTATGATCGTGAAAAATTGCAAGAAAGATTAGCTAAACTTTCAGGTGGTGTCGCAGTAATTTATGTAGGAGCTGCTAGTGAAGTTGAAATGAAAGAAAAGAAAGATCGTTTCGATGATGCTTTACATGCAACCCGAGCTGCTGTTGAAGAAGGTATAGTTCCAGGTGGAGGAGTTGCATATATCCGTGCTATTGAAGCTCTTTCTAATGTTAAGGTCGAAAATGAAGATGAAAAAATAGGAGTTGATATTATAACACGTGCTCTTGAAGAACCTTTACGCCAAATAGTTGAAAATGCAGGATTAGAAGGGTCTGTTGTTGTACAAAAGGTTAAAGAAGGAAAAGATGATTTTGGATTTAATGCAAGAACTGAAAAATATGAAAACCTTTTGAAATCAGGAGTTATTGATCCTACAAAAGTAGCACGCGTAGCCTTAGAAAATGCAGCTTCTATAGCCGGTATGTTACTTACAACAGAATGTGTGTTAGCTGAAATTAAGGAAGAAAATCCTCCAATGCCTAACCCAGGAATGGGAGGCGGTATGGGAGGCATGATGTAATATAAGTTGAAAAACACACATAAATAAAAATAGGGGCATTTTAGAAATAAAATGCCCCTATTTTTATTACTAATATATGAAAACTTTTTAGCTTTATATTATATATTGAAAGATTTATTGCAGCTTGATTATTGTTGCCACATAATTCATACCGTTGTGAATTACTATAATAATTAAGACATTCTGTTGTTAAATTATATATAATTAAACCATCTTTAAGATTAGTTATAGCATTTCTTTCTAATTCCCACATTTTTGGAATCAGTATTTCTTTATCGCTTGAAGAAATATCTAAATTTGCTAATGAATCTCCTTTTATACTAATATAGATATACACCTCTATTTTGTTGTGGAAAAATAAAAATACTTTTGTTTGAAAATAATAAAGTAAATGCTATTTTAAAAATAATATGATGTTTAATGATTTTTTTAATTAAACTTTAAAACAATATTTTTAATTCTTTTTTAGTTATAACTTTGTAAACAATATAAAAGTAATAAAAAAAGACGATTATGATTAAAAAAAGTTTATATATTTTTTTATGTGGTATAGTAACTTTTACTAATTTGCGAGCCCAAAAAACACAACAAATCAATGTTAAAGTCCCTATTGATACAATAACTAAATTAATATCTTATAAAGAAGTAGTACAAGAAACAGGTACAGCTGATGAGTTATATACAAGAGCTATTGAATGGATAAATTCTTTTTATAAAAATCCTACTGGTGTTACTAAGACAAGAGATCCTCAAAATCATAAAATCGTGGGAGTAGCTTATTTTAAAATTAAGAAAAAAGATAAAAGTGGAACTATGTTAGATGCAGGTGAAATAGGCTATACTATAACTCTGGAATTTAAAGATAATAGATATAGATATGAATTGACAAAATATAATGTGAAAAAATTAAGCTATTTCCCTCTCGAAAGATGGCTTGACCCTAAAGACTCTCAATATACAGAAGATTGCCCCGATTTTATCTTACAAGTTGATGAATATACAAAAAATCTTATCAGTAGTCTTAAAAAAGGAATGAAAGCTAAGGTTGTTATTGAAGATAATTGGTAAATTGCTATGATTGATATTGCTAAAGATATAAGATTAATTCCTCGTGAAGATATAGAAAAATGGTTTTTAGAACAAAAAGTCGAAAAATTTAGATTAAAACAATTAGAAGAATGGCTATGGAAAAAAGGAGTGAGAGCTTTTTCATTAATGACAAATTTACCTGAATCATTAAGAAATAAATTAACTTCAAATTTTTCTTTTATTACTATAAATAACTCTTTAGTTAAAGAAAGTAAAGACGGGACTTTAAAGGTATTGTTTTCTTTGTATGATAATAATAAGATTGAAGGAGTTTTAATACCTTCAGGAAAGAGAAACACTGCTTGTATTTCAACACAAGTTGGCTGTAAAATTAACTGTACTTTTTGTGCTACAGGGCAGCTTGGCTATAAAAGAAATTTGATGTACACAGAAATTTATGATCAGGTTATTATATTAAACGAATTAGCTTTACAAAAAACGGGAAGATCTTTAAGTAACATAGTAATGATGGGAATGGGTGAGCCCTTATTAAATTATGATTCTGTGAAACAAGCTATTAATTATATAACAGGAAAAGTAGGTCTTGGAATGTCGCCTTCGCGTTTAACTGTTTCTACCGTAGGAATACCTGAGATGATTGTAAAATTAGCAGATGAACAAATAAAATATAATTTGGCGTTATCATTACATTCAGCTGATAATAATAAACGTAAACAATTGATACCAATTGCTAAAAAATATTCTTTGAACGATTTAATTGTAAGTTTAAAGTATTTTTATGAACATACTCACAATAGAATAATTATTGAATATTTATTGTTGGGAGACATAAATGATTCGACTGAAGATGCCGAAAAACTTGCTAAATTTTGTAAAAATTTTCCAGTAAAAATTAATCTTATTGGATATAACCAAGTAATAGGACTTAATTTTAAAAAAAGTAGTGAGACCAACATCAAAAAGTTTAAAGAATTACTAGAAGCTAAAAACTTAATTGTAAATTACAGACGTAGTAGAGGAGATGATATAAATGCTGCTTGCGGCCAATTAGCTGCAAATTAAAATTTTAAAAGCATATTTTTAAAATGTTTCTTTTATAAAAGAAAAAATTAATCACTATAAAAATTATAACAAATTAGTTTAATAAAAGTAAGTATTAACTAGCTTTTATTAAGTGTTTTGTTATTACGGTAGTTATAGATTATTTTGCCAGAGAGGGATAGCTATAAACACAAAATGAACTATAGTTGACTCTTTGACAATACTTGATGTAAGTAGTTCAATACAAGGGATATTAATACCACGTGTAAGTTTACGTCCCACTTAGAGAAGAATTAAATGTATTATTTGATAGTTGGAATCAGCCTGGTATGAAGATAAGAATACTAACATGCATTCTTCGTTGTGTCTGTAGATAATTTTATTTAACTATTTTAGTTTTTAAATTTAAGTTTTGAACTTTAAGTTTTAAGTTATGAAATATGTGAGTGAAAATTTAATGATATAAGACAGTAATAAAAAAAGGTTAACGAAATTTGCTTTTATAAAAGTTATATTATATATTTAACATATTATTAAACACAAGCAAAGCTTATTTTTTAATGTTGAATTATAATGTTAAAATTTTATTAGCTTTTGAACAAGCTATTCAAGGTAATGAAAAAATATTTCATTGGTTGTTGAATAATGGGTACCCAGAATTAGCAGCTTTAGCAGGTGCTATAAATGCGGATAAAGATGCTTTACAATGGTTATTAGATAATGGCTACCCTCAATTAGCTGTTTTAAGTAATGCAATTGACGGAGACTTAGACGCCTATTTGTGGTTAAAAAAATATAATTTTTTGTTTTATATAGTTTTTGCTGATGCTTGCCGAGGAAAAGAGTCAGCTTTAAACTGG
>DAOTOD010000040.1:0-7807 GCA_035451165.1 Bacteroidales bacterium | reverse complement strand
AAAATAATGATTTTTTCGTTTATCCAAATAATTATAACTATTATGTAAGTTACTACCGTAGCACTTTTCAACATGGGGGCATATCACTTGAAGAAATGATAGTACCTGTTATAACCTTAAAACCTCGTTAATGAAATGGATATTAAAATCTCTTTATGTGATAATATTAAAGAACTCGACAACATTACAAAAAAAATATTACAACATTTTAATGAAAATAAATTTTTTGCTGTATCGGGCAATTTAGGTGCGGGAAAAACAACTTTTATTAAAACTGCATGTAAGTTGTTAGGAGTAAAAGAAATAGTTAATAGTCCTACTTTCGCTTTAGTTAATGAATATTATACTATTAAAAATGAACCTATTTATCATTTCGACTTTTACAGAATAAACAATGTTAATGAAGCTTTTGATATAGGTTACGAAGAATATTTTTTTTCTGGTAATTATTGTTTTGTAGAATGGCCAGAAAAAATTCAACAATTATTACCTGAAAATTTTGTAAATATTAACATAAAAGAAATAAATAACAACATAAGAGAATTTTATTGTTGGCAAAACACTCAAAAAATTAAAAATTATTAATTATGATAGAAGAAGATAAAAACAAAATTTTAAAATTTTATCCTGGTTTAATGCCACAAGAAGAAAAAGCTGAATTAAAACGTCAAAAAAAACTTTTTACTATAGGTATCCCTCGCGAAATTTCATTTCAAGAAAATCGTATAGCTTTGGTTCCCGACGCTGTAGGTATGTTATGCCAAAATGGCCATAGTGTTATAATCGAAAATGATGCAGGCAAATCAGCAAGATTTTACAACAATGAATATAGCGATGCAGGAGCTATTATAACATATTCTCCCCAAGAAATTTATAAAAATTCTGATATAGTAATTAAAGTAGCTCCACCAACATTAGAAGAAATTGAAATGATGAAACCCGGAATAACTCTTTTATCAGTTATGAACATGATGTCACAAAATGTTGAGTATTTTAAAAAACTTAGTTTAAAAAAATTAACTGCAATTGCTTATGAACTAATTAAAGACCGTTCTGGTATATTCCCTGTAAAAAGAGCTATGAGTGAAATCGCTGGAAATACTTCTATTTTAATCGCTGCCGAATATCTTAGTCATAACGAATATGGCAAAGGATATATGTTAGGTGGATTTAGTGGTATAACGCCTTCTGAAATAGTTATTATAGGTGCAGGTACTGTTGCCGAATATGCTGCTAGAGCTGCTATGGGCTTAGGTGCAATGGTTAAAATATTCGATAATAACCTCTATAAACTTAGAAGTATCCAAGAAAAATTAAATACCCGAATCTTTACTTCAATCATTCAACCTCGTGTACTACTTAAATCTCTTAAAACAGCTGATGTAGTAATAGGCGCTTTGCATTCAAATGAGAGTAGAACCCCTTGTGTAATTACTGAAGATATGGTAGCTCAAATGAAAAAAGGCTCTGTTATAATTGACGTATGCATAGACCAAGGAGGCTGTGTCGAAACATCAAGAATTACTACTCACTCGAACCCTGTATTCCAAGTATATGGCGTTACTCACTATTGTGTGCCAAATATCGCATCAAGAGTCCCTTGTACTGCATCTTATGCCTTAAGTAATTTTCTAGCACCTATTTTAATGAAATTTGCTGATGAAGGTGGAATAAATGAAAGCATTAGTACCGACCCTTGGCTACGAAATGGCGTATATTTATATAATGGTATATTAACAAGTAAAATAGTAGCAGATTATTTTAAATTACCATACCAAGATATTAATTTATTGATAATGAACTCATTTTAATGTAAAATAACCCTTTTATGAATACAATATTCCCCGATTCAACAGTTTTCTTTACAGGTAAAAAAGCTTTAATTTTATTAAAAGAATTTATTACTAAATCTATAAATCCTGATAAAATTTTTATTATAACCGATAATAATGTTGAAAAATATTGCCTTAATACAATTAAAAAAATTTTTAAAAACTCATATAAACCCGAAATACTAACTATACCCGATAATGAAATAAATAAAAACATTGCTACATGTGAAATATTATGGGAAAAACTTGCCGAAAAAGGCGCAAGCCGTAAATCATTAATAATAAACATGGGTGGAGGACTCGTAAGTGATATAGGTGGATTTATTGCGGCTACTTTCAAAAGAGGATTAAAATATATCAATATACCTACTACCTTACTTGCTCAAATAGACGCTTCTATAGGAGGCAAAACAAGTATTGATTTTAAAGGTATAAAAAATCTTATAGGAGTTTTTTCATTCCCTGAAGCAATATTAATTTATCCTGATTTTATAAACACTATCAGTGAACAGCAAAAAAAATCAGGCTTTGCTGAAATGGTTAAAATAGCTTTAGCCTGCGATCGATCCTTCTGGCAACATATTTATGAAACAAAATATGAAAATATTACTAACTGGTCAATTCTAATAAACAGAGCTATCGCAATAAAATTACAAGTAGTAGGTGCTGACCCCTTCGAAACAGGCTTCCGTAAAGTTTTAAACTTTGGTCATACTATAGGCCATGCTTTTGAATCATTTTCACTATTAAATAACTCAAGACCATTGCTCCACGGTGAGGCAGTAGCTATGGGAATGATTTGTGAAACTATTTTATCTAAAAAAATTACAGGGTTAAAACCAGAAGAAACTGACGAAATAATAAACTATTTATTATCCAATTTCCCATATTTCAAAATCAGCAAAGACAATATATCTGCTTTACTTAAATTAACTTATTATGATAAAAAAAATGAATCAGAAGAATTAAAATTTACTTTATTAACCTCACCGGGAAGAGCTATCATAGGACAAAAAGTATCACCCGAAGAAGTAGAACAATGCTTAGAAGAATACATATTATTAAACAATAATTGAAAAAGCTCTAAAAGTGACAAACTTATGTATTTATAAATATTTCAGAAGGATATTCAATACTCTCTAAAAATAAGCCTTTAGCTGGAGCCGAAGCTTTTGCATTGCACCTATTTTTACTATTAATTATTTTTATAAAATCATCTAAAGTAATGTGTTTACGACCTAAATCAACCAATGTACCTACTATTGCTCTCACCATATTTCGTAAAAATCTATCAGCTTTTATTTTAAATATAATTAAATCGTCTCTTTCTTCTATAGTAGCGTAAAAAACGTTACAAATAGTAGTTTCACTATTACTGTGTTTCTTAGTAAAAGCTGCAAAATCTTTTAATTGTGTCAATAAAAAAGACGCACTATTCATTAATTCAATATCTAAAGTAATAGGATAATACCATACATAATCTAAAATAAAAGGATTAAGTTTTCTACAAATATAGTAATGATAAACCCTTGATAAAGCGCTAAATCGAGCATGAGCAGTATCATTAACTCTAAGTAAATCTATAACGCATATATCATTAGGTAATATACCATTAAGACTATGAATGATTTTATATTTATTAATTTCTATTCTATCTTTTAAGTCAAAATGAGCATAATATTCTTTTGCGTGTACGCCTGTATCGGTACGACCTGCACCTATAACTTTTATTTGTTCCTTAAACAAAACTGTTAAAGCCGAATTTAAAACACCCTGAATAGTCCTACAATTAGGCTGATATTGCCAGCCAAAGTAATTAGTACCTTTATATGACAATTTAATAAAAAACCTCAAGTTATTGTTAATTAATTTCTTGCCAAAAATAATTATTAATATTTTATCAAATCAATTTTTAATTATTATCTTAGCTAAAAAATCAAAAAACTTAACATTATGGGAACACATATTAATTCAATCTTATTATGGGCAATTATAATTGTCGTAACAATATTTTTTCTAGGAATTCGTATTGTAAGACCTACTCACCGAGGGCTTATAGAAAGACTTGGTAAGTATTATCGTTTTGCTAAACCCGGTTTTCACTGGATTATTCCTATAATCGATAAAATTTATTTAGTTAATATTACTGAACAGATGGTAGATGCTGAACCTCAGGAGATTATAACAAATGATAATCTGAATGCACGTGTAGATGCTCAAGTATATTTTAGAGTTAATTCGGACGAAGAAAGCGTTAAAAGTGCATTATACAATGTAAATAATTATCAATGGCAAATTGTAAATCTTGCTAGAACAACTTTAAGAAATATAATAGGAACACTTACATTAAAATCGGCTAATAGTGAAAGAGGCAAAATAAATGCAGAATTACATCAAACCCTTTGTGAAGAAACAAAAAACTGGGGTATACAAATAATAAGAACCGAACTTAAAGAGATTGAGCCACCTAAAGATGTTCAAGAAACAATGAATAAAGTAGTAAAAGCTGAAAATGAAAAAATAGCCGCTATTGATTTTGCTACAGCAAGAGAAACAACTGCTGATGGTGAAAAAAGAGCTAAAATAAAAGAAGCAGAAGGTTACAAGCAAGCTAAAATCCTACAAGCAGAAGGAGAAGCTGAAGCTATTAAGCTTGTAAATGAAGCTGCTGATAAATATTTTACAGGTAATGCTCAACTACTTAAAAGAATAGAAGCTCTTGAAATAGCTTTAAAAGAAAATGCAAAAATAATAGTACCTACCGGCTCCGATCTTGTAAACGTTGTTAGTGAACTTGCAGGCATTACTCCCGTTATAAAAAACAAAACAGATAAAGACAAATAAGTAAATTTATCTTATATCTGTTTCTGCTTCCCAAGTCTTAATTTAATTACCAAGTAATTATAACCCTTCCCGGAGCACCTATACCTCCCTCATAATTATAATACCCACCTGATCCTCCCCCTCCAGGAAGTGAACCATTATTGCCATTACCATTAGGATTATTAGTAATAACCTTGGCACCTCCCATTCCTCCATTTAAATCAGGGCCACTTCCACTATTTCCTCCTTTACCTCCATAACGTGTATTCCCTCCAATGCCCCCATTCTCCCCCATACCTCCCGAAATATTAACTATGCCACCTGTACTAGTGCCACCTGTACCTCCCGAGCCGCCTGCCGATGTACCTCCACCACCTCCACCGTTTCCGCCTGTAGCACTTATTAACGAACCCACACTACTTGTACCTCCCGCAGAACCATTACCTCCAGGATTACCTGGACTACCTCCTGCCCCACCACTTCCAACTATAACAGTATATGAATCACCTGGTGTAACACTAAAACATCCCTTACCATATCCGCCGCCGCCACCACCTCCCCCTCCATAACCACTAGTACCATGCCCACCACCGCCGCCACCACCACCACCCCACACTTCAACACAGATATAGCTAGCACAAGAAGGTACAATAAAAGTATAAGTACCTACATCACTATATGCAGCTCCATTAATTTCACTTAATGCAGGCTGTTTACTTATAGATTCTATTTTCCATACTTTACCTGTAGGAACTTGTTGGGGAGTTGTACTAGTTATAGATAACACTTGTGAAAATTCAAGTGAGTTGCCATTAACAACATTAAATTCTATAACCGAAATCGAGTTTACCATTTGATCAACCGCAAGAGTTTGATTTTCTTTCAACCAATAAGGCAAAGCTAAACCAGCTGCAACTGTTTGATTAGCTAATACTTTATTACCATCTATTTTTATATAAGGTTGGCATTGTGAAAATAATTTATTCGTTGTACCTACCAAAATAGATAAAAACAAAGCTATTATGAAAATTTTGTTAATATAAATAAGCTGTTTCATAACATTAAATTTATTAAAATTAACAATTATATTATAATTATAATTACAAATATAATATAAATTTTTAAATAATTACAAATATAATATAAATTTTTAACCATTATATTAATTTTTTAATTAAATTATATTTTCAATGATTTTCTTACTTGTATACGCTTATATTAATTTTTATTTTGCCTATGTGTAATTGCAAAATTTGATTACATTTGTAAAATGTATTCTTTTAATCATTAAAACTAATGAAGTATATATTATTAAGAATAACACTATTAATCATAGTAATAAATTTTGGGGCGTGCTCAAGCAATAATAAAAATGACAACAAAGAAATTAATTCTTCAAGCAATAACATTAACAACAGTTATGTAAAAGAAAATCAAGAAGTTAAAATATTTAATAAACCAGAAAAAATCAATAATCAGCAATTTATTGAGAAAGTATTTAATTATAAAAAATATTCAAAATGGGTATATGAAGGCAAAGAGCCTTGTATAATAGATTTTTATGCTGATTGGTGTGCGCCTTGTAAAATGTCTGCTCCTATTTACGAAAGTTTAGCTATTGAATATAGTGGCAAAATAAGATTTTATAAAATAAATACTGATTCCGAACCCGAACTTGCTAATTATTTTAAAATAAAAGCTATTCCTAGTTTTATGTTTTGTCCTATGCAAGGTAATCCTGAAATATATTCAGGATTTATAAGCAAAGATGAATTTAAACAAATTATTAATCGTATTTTTAAAGAAAATTTAACCTATAATTAAAATAAAATGGAATATTTGACAAAAAAAACTTTCCAAGAGAAAGTATTTAATTATGAAACACAAAAAGAATGGCAATATTTAGGTAACTTACCTTGCATAATAGATTTTTATGCTGATTGGTGTGCGCCTTGTAGGATGATTGCTCCTATATTAGAAGAATTAGCTGCTGAATATGTAGGTAAAATATACATATACAAAATAAATACAGAAACTGAGCAAGAATTAGCAACAGTTTTTGGTATAAGAAGTATACCAAGTATATTGTTTGTCCCAATGAAAGGACAACCGCAAATGATAGCAGGAGCTATGCCTAAAGAATCATTCAAAGATTTAATAAATAAAATTTTACTTGTAAACAACTAAAATATTATATGTTATAAAGTAAAATAAGCCTACAATGAGTTTCAAAAAATGGCTTATTATTTTATTAATTATACTTGTAAATATCATTTTATTAATTGTTAAATTTTTTTTTGTTGAAATATACACCATTTCAGGTACAAGTATGTATGCAACTTTAGAAGATGGTGATGTTGTAGTTGTTAACAAACATAATTGTAACAAAATAAAACATAATGATATTATAATTTTTTATTCTCCAACTAGTAATAACTATTTGATAAAAAGGTGCATAGGTTTACCAAATGATACTTTATTGATAAAAGACAACCAAGTATTTATTAATAACTATCCCATACCAAATATTAAAACTCTGACTTTCAATTATTTTATCAAATTAAAAAAGAATTATAATATAGAAAAGATATTTAATAAATTTGATATAAAAGAGGGCGAAAAAATAATAGAAATAGAAAACATTTATAATTATACTTTAACAGAATCACAAGCACAACTTTTATCTTTTTATAAAAGTATTATTGATACAATATATCAAGGATGTTACAAAGTGGGTATAAGACAAAAAGATATATTTCCAGAAGATAATAAAATAAAATGGAATGCTGACAATTACGGTTTTATAATAATACCAGCTAAAACTAAAACTATAAACTTAACTTATGATAATATTAGTTTATACGAAAAAATAATAAATATATACGAACAAAATGAATTATATATAAAAGACTCAATTATTTACATAAATGGTATAAAAACTAATAAATATACATTTAAAGATAATTATTATTTTGTATTAGGTGATAATCGTCATAATTCTCAAGATTCAAGATTTTGGGGTTTTCTACCAGAAAATTATATTATAGGTAAAGTGGTCTATACATTTAGATGTAGTAAGAATAATATTATCAAAAACTTTTTTAAAAAAATCGAATAAAATATGCCTGTCTTTGTTTTCCCAACTTCATGCT
>DAOTOD010000039.1:0-7848 GCA_035451165.1 Bacteroidales bacterium | reverse complement strand
ACCCTACAATTACACCATTTCAAGCCTTTAAAGCAAAAGATGATTATTTCGTTATTGGAATAGGTAATGACAATTTATGGATAAAATTATGTGAAGTTATTGATCATCCTGAGTTAATTAATGATCCTCGTTTCATAAATAATAAAAATAGAACAACTAATATAGATATTCTCATTCCTTTATTAGAAAATATATTTGCAACAAAAACAGTTAATGAGTGGTGCGAATTATTCGAAAATTCCGGAATACCACATAGTCCCATTAATACTATCGATAAAGTAATGGAAAATCCTCAACTTAAAGCTAGAAATATGTTTGCAGAAGTTTTCTCTCCTGAAACTGGCAAAGTGATAATAGCTGGCAATCCAATAAAAATGTCTTCTATTCCTGATGAAACTAACATAAGAGAAGTTCCTGAAATAGGCCAACATAATATCGACATTTATACTCATTGGCTAGGCTTGTCTGAAGAAGATATTATAAATCTTAAAAAAGAAGGAGTAATATAAAATAAAAATACCACATTATTGATGAATAATTATGTTAATGCTATTACTATAAAAAATATACAAGAAATTCAAAAAAAAGTTAATCCGTTTAGCTTTATAAACGAATTATGTGACAGGCTCGATCATATAGAACCTATAATTAAATCTTTTATTCCTGAAGAAAATAGAAGATCAAGATTATTAAAAGATGTTAAAAATTTAGTTGATAAATATCCCGATATAAAAAATCGGCCTCCTTTGTTTTGTGTTCCTGTAGGAATAAAAGATATATTTATTGTTGAAGGATTTACTACAAGTGCTGGTTCAAAATTACCACCCAAACTTTTTGTAGGTAAAGAAT
This sequence comes from Bacteroidales bacterium, assembly GCA_035451165.1. Classification (GTDB taxonomy): domain Bacteria; phylum Bacteroidota; class Bacteroidia; order Bacteroidales; family JAKIYJ01; genus JAKIYJ01. Next base: position 6,999 of record DAOTOD010000039.1, on the reverse strand, counting down.
CTTCTTTTGTAACAAAATTAAAAAATGCAGGAGCTATAATAATAGGCAAAACTGTTACTACAGAATTTGCTTATTTTGAACCAGGCCCTACCACTAACCCACATAATATATCACATACACCAGGCGGTTCAAGTAGTGGCTCTGCTGCTGCTGTCGCTGCAGGCTTATGTTCTATAGCAAGTGGCACACAAACTATAGGCTCAATTTCTCGCCCTGCTTCTTATTGTGGAGTAGTAGGATTTAAACCATCTTATGCTAGAATACCTACTGATGGAATAATACCTTTTTCTCCTTCATTAGATCATGCTGGCTTTTTCGCAAACAACGTTGAAGATATAGCTACGGTAGCTAATATTAGTTGTCTCGACTGGGACGAAAAAAAAACTAAAAAACACAGTAATAAATTACCTACTATTGCTATAATTACAGAAGGAGATTATTTATTACAAGCAAAAAAAGAAATAATTACATTTTTCAATAACTGTATAAACTTCTTAAAAGATAAAGGATTTAACATAATAACAATTAATCCTTTCCCTGATATCAAAAATATAAACACAATGCACAAAAAACTTGCTGCTGCAGAAATGGCTAAAGTACACGCCAATTGGTATAAAAAATACAAACATCTCTATAGTCAAAAAACTATTGAACTAATAGAAGAAGGCCTAAAAATATCTCCCGAAGACATTGCCAAAGCTTTAGAAGGAAGGTTTTTATTAAAAAAAAGAATAGAAACTATAATAGAAGCTAATAACATAGATGTAATATTATCGCCCTCAACAACTGATTATGCACCACAAGGTTTATCCTCAACAGGTAGCCCTCTTATGAATTTACCATGGACATACAGTGGTTTACCAACAATAAGTTTACCTATAAGTAAATCTGACAAAGGCTTACCCTGTGGCATCCAGATAACAGGCCAATTCCAAAAAGATGAATTACTAATCATGCACTCTAAGTTATTAGAAAAAATTTTCGATCAAAAATAAGATAATTAACTTTAACATACTATGGCTTACTATGGAGAATTAGCAGCACTACTAACAGCCTTATTATGGGCATTTTCAGCTATAGCTATCGAATTTGCAGGCAAAAACGTTGGGAGTATATCTGTTAATTTAATTCGATTAGTTTTAGGTTTTATTTTTCTAACTTTATTTATGCTAATAAAAGGTAATAATTTTTTACCTATTGATGCAAACCAACGTCAATGGTTATGGTTAAGCTTATCAGGCATAATAGGATTAGCAATAGGAGATTTTCTTCTAATAAAAGCTTTTATTATAATAGGTTCCAGAATCTCTATGTTAATTATGACATTAGTACCTCCACTTTCAGCTATATTTGGTTGGTTAATTTTAAATGAAAAAATATCAATGCTAAACCTTATCGGAATGATTATAACTTTAGTAGGAATAAGCATAGTTATTTTAAAAAAGAATACTAACGAAATAACTCTTTCAAAGAATATATCTAAAAAAGGCTTATTATTAGCTATAGGAGCTACAATAGGACAATCAATAGGATTAGTCTTTAGTAAACTTGGAATAGCTGACTACAACGCCCTTTCGGCAACCCAAATACGATTAATAGCTGGCATAATCGGCTTTTTAATAATAACAATTATTTTTAAACGATTTAAAAATATAATTAAACCTTTTTATGATAAAAAAACAATATTAGCAATTATTATTGGTTCTTTATTTGGCCCTTTTCTTGGAATAACATTTTCTTTAGTAGCAATTCAAAACACTAAAACAGGTATAGCATCTACCTTGATGTCAATCGTACCAATAATAATAATTCCTTTAAGCATGATTATATTTAAGCACAAAGTATCTTTATGGGAATTTGCAGGTACTATCGTAAGTGTTTTAGGTGTAATGATATTTTTTATTTAATTAATTTTTCACAATCTTTTTAATATAAGAATCTCTATCATTAAAAGCCTTTACAATATAAATCCCTTTGAAAAGCTTAGAAATATCAATAATAATATTAGGTTCATTGTAATTCTTAGAAAAAACAAGCTTCCCAGTCATATCGTATATATTTACACTATAACAATCTTTATAATTATCATCAAATAAATTCAAAGAAATATAATTTTCGGAAGGATTAGGAAATACCGTAAAACATAAAGTATTTTGTGGTTCTTTTAAGTTTAATATAACAGAACCATTACCATTAATTACCCAATTATTAGGATCTACTATAATATTTGTCACTGGTTTTGAAACAGGTATTTTATAATGATTAATAAAATTATTTTGATATACTCTTATTGTAGTATCGCCAACAGGTCCAACAAACTTATATTCCATAAGCATTTTAAACAAAGGCGTTACTGTAGTAGAAGTAAATTGCGTAGAAGAAAAATAAACCGTATCATTTTTGTATTCCCAAATAATATCAAAAGTAGGATAGCCTTCACCAAAATACCACTGGTTAAAAAAATCTGTAAAATTCTTACCAGAAGTAGTTTCAAGTACATTTTTTAAATCAAGGCCAGTAGCAACACTTTTACCAAATTGCGCTTGAAAATTTTTTAGAACATTAAAAAATACTGTATCATCTTGTAATTCAAAACGTATCATATGAATAATAGCGCCACCTTTATTGTATGACAAGCGCTGGTCGAATATTCTATTTTCATCGACTGCCAAATAAGGTGGAATATAGACACTACCTCCAGGTTGTGACATAATATTATTATGTTTATTAAGCATTTGATTATCAGCTTCGGTTTGACTAATAAGATATTGAGCAGCAAGATATTCGCTATAATCAGCAAAACCTTCATTAATCCATATATCTGACCACGATGCACAAGTCACATTATCACCAAACCATTGATGTGACAATTCATGACAAGTAAGGTAGAAACTAAAGCTACCAAGAGTAGTCATTGTCTGATGTTCCATACCTCCTCCTAAAGGGGCCATACAATGACCATACTTTTCCTTCCAGAAAGGATATAACCCATACAAATCACTATAAAGATTTATAAAATCTACTGTCAAATCTATTTGTGATTTAAAATAATTTAAAGTAGAAGGATTATCATAAACAAAATTTTGTATCAATATAGAATCATTGATAAGAGAAGCTGGTTTAGCATAAATACTATAATCTATATATTTAGCAACAGAAGCAGAAATAAGATAATACGCTATAGGATAGCGAGTTTTCCATTCGTATCGTAATTTATTATTAGGCATAGGAGTTATGCCTGTAAGAATACCATTAGCTCCAGCTTTATTTTGATTATTAGTTGTAATAAAAATCCATGCAGAATCAGCTTTATCTGTTAATACTTGTTTACATGGCCACCATTGATAAGCATTAAAAGGTTCCGACAAAGTCCAAGTAACTTGATTTCCCCACGTAGGAGATGTAGCATTTGAAATACCTGAGAAAAATCCCCCTGTAGGTGGTGTTCCTTTATAAAAAATTTGTACACTAAAAGATGTATTTGTAGCAATATTAGGAATAACAGGTACATATATTTCATCAGAAATATGATTGAAACTAACATTTTGCCCATTAAGTTTAATCGAATCGACATTTAAATTTGAATGTAATTCACATACAAATGTATCCAATAATGGAGCCACTACTTTAGCATATATACTAACATTCCCGGATACATAAACAGATGTTCTTTCAATATTTAAATCAAGAAAATAAAAATATACATCATAATCGTTAATTTTAGGGCTTTGTTTAAGTTTTAAAATATTACTTTCGTTATTGTTTTTTTCACATATTTGATAAACAACATGTTCATTTTTTTGAGCTTTTATGTCAATAAACATAAAAAGACAAATTATTGCGATTATAAACCTCATAATATCAAAATTTTTATTAATAAAAAATTATTTTTAACAATTACAAAAATTTACAAACAGAAGCACACTTTATAAAATTTATTTTAATTCATTTAACCCTTTTTTTAAGCGACTAATTGCTTCGACAAGTCTATCTTTAGAAATAGCATAAGATATTCTAACAGTTTTAGGATTGCCAAAAGCATCGCCAGGAACAAGTGCTATATAAAAGTTTTGTAATAAGTAATCACAAAGCTCATTAGCATCATGTATTATTTTATCATTATATATTTTCCCAAAATAATACGACACATCAGGCAATATGTAAAAAGCACCTTGTGGAATATTTGTTTTGATATTAGGTATTTCATTAAGCATTTTTAATGCTATATCTCTACGTTCTTTAAAAGCTAGTAACATACTTTTTAGTTCAATTGATTTTTTAGGATCAGTATCAAGAGCTGCTATAGCTGCTTTTTGAGCGATAGAATTAGTACAAGAAGTTACTTGTCCTTGTAATTTATCACAAGCTTGAGCTACAAATGAAGGTGCTGCAATGTAACCAACTCTCCAACCTGTCATTGCAAAGCTTTTGCTTACTCCATTAACTAATATAACTCTATCTTTAATATATTCAAAATTAGCTATACTATAATGTTCCCCTGTAAAATTAATGTTTTCGTATATTTCATCAGAAACAATATATATTGAAGGATATTTTTTTAATACAAGTGCTATAGCTTCTAGTTCACTTTTAGTATAAACAGAGCCTGATGGATTACAAGGAGAAGAATAAATTATCATTTTAGTCTTAGGAGTAATAGCAGCTTCTAATTGTTCTGTTGTAATTTTAAAATCATTTTCTATGTCAGTATCAATATAAATTGCTTTACCTTCGGAAAGTTTAATTATTTCTTTATAAGAAACCCAATAAGGACTAGGGATAATTACTTCATCGCCAGGATTCACAAGACACATTATAACATTATATATTGCTTGTTTAGCTCCTGTTGACACAACAATATTTTCAGGTTTATATTCTAAATTATTATCTCTTAATAACTTCCTACATATTGCTTGTCTTAATTCAATAATACCAGAAACTGGTGTATAATGAGTAAAATTATTATTAATTGCTTCTATAGCAGCTTGTTTAATTGGTTCAGGAGTATCAAAATCAGGTTCTCCTATAGCAAGACTAATAACATCATAGCCTTTATTTATAAGTTCCCGACTAATTCTCATCATAGCTAAAGTTTCCGATTCGGCTAATTCATTAATTCTGTTTGAAAGATGACTTTTCATATATTAAAAAAATTAATATTTCAAATTTATAAAGCAAACGTTTATATTAAGCAATTTTATAAAAATAATTTTAGATAAACTTTTTTTAATTTATTTTTGAAAAAAATATTAAATAATTCAAATTTTATACTTTTTATGGATAACACATTTTTAGAAATATTAAAATACACATTACCTTCAATAGTTGTTTTTTTAGCATCTTATTTTATTATTAAATCATTTATTGATAATGAAAAGAATAGACGCAAAGATGAAGCTTATATCAAAGAAAAAGAAAAATTGATGGAATTAAAAATAGCAGAGCAAAAGATAATCAGTCCCATAAGATTACAAGCATATGAGCGTTTAGTTTTATTTTTAGAAAGGATTTCGCCAGGTAGTTTAATTATGCGTAATAACACAGGTGATATGAATGCTTTTCAATTCCAAATGGCTTTAATCAAAAACATAAGAGATGAATTTGAACATAATCTTTCTCAACAGTTATATATATCAACTAAGGCATGGGATTTAATAAGAAATGCTAAAGAAGAAATGATAAGGCTTATAAATACATCAGCTGCTCGATGCAATGAAAATTCTAATGCTACAGATTTAGCCCAAATTATATTTCAATTAAGTTTAGAAGATGAAAAAACTTCTATTTCTAAAGCTTTAGAATATTTGAAAGAAGAAGCACGAAAATTATTTTAATTTAAAATATTGATAAAAAGCAAAACAAATTGCTTATTACTTTTTATTTATTCTTATATCAATTCAAGTAATTTTTAAAAGTAATTAATTATAAACAGTTTTATAATTTCTTTGGGTTTGTCTTGTCCTATAATAGGTTTACGCAAAAAAGTATAAACCTATTGTAGGACAACAAGACATAGTTAAATAGTTAAATAAATATAATTATCTCCTGACACAACGTACGTTGTAGGGATTAGTCAAACTGCCGGTGGTCACCGATCCATAGGTGAAATTCATGCCCAAAGCAAAGCCAGCGTAAAGATCGCACACAGTAGAGCTCCAGTAGTGTGCAAAATCAAACCCAACCAAAGGAGCACAACTGCCACCATAACACTTACCACCATGATTATACTGAAACCAATTATAATATATTTCTTCAAGCTCCGTCCTCCTCGGCAAATACCACCCATAGCCATAACTTTCACATTTTTTATTAGCATCTACCCATGTATATGTCCCTGCTTCATCAACATCCTTTACATACAAGCATCCATTATACAATATCAATACTTCCCCTGCATTGGCAGATGGACATGTAGCTGTTTTCCCTACTGCTGCTATATCTAACCCTACAGACTCTACCTTCCATACTTTACCTGCTGGTACTACCTGTGTTGTCCTTATGGTTAAAACTGCTTCATACAATAAATCTTTGCCTCCTCCTACCATCGAACTCTCAGTATATTGTATAACCGATATCAATTTTACATTGCTTCCTAATTCTATTGTCTGGCCCGCACTTAACCAGTATGGAAATTTACTATTATCCGATACTAATATCTCATCCCCATCTATCTTTATTGTCGGATAATTTTGTCCTTGCAATTTTACCGTTAATAAAAACACGCCTATTATTATGGCATAACTTAAATTTTTTATCGTTTGGTTCATCTTTTTTATTTTTTTAGGTTTAACTTAATTTTTTAAATTTTATAATTAATATTTCTCTTTTATTTTACCTACCTCCTACATTGGTATATATTTTCGTCTTTATCTATCGACCTAAAATCTTAGTTTAATATAGTATTGTCTTTTAATTCTTTTATTTTACCCCGTTTTAACAACTAGTTAATAGTAATTAAAATACTAATTTTATTATTAACAATATTAATTGAAATAATAT
>DAOTOD010000038.1:0-7916 GCA_035451165.1 Bacteroidales bacterium | reverse complement strand
TAAAGCTTCTTTATCTATTAAAGTAGCCATTTCTTCTAATGTAGGGGCTTCAACCTTTTGTATTTCATGAGAAGTCCTAAATCCATCAAAAAAATGCAAAAAAGGTATGCGTGTTTTTATTGCTGCTAAATGAGCTACTCCGGCAATATCCATAATTTCTTGGACGCTACTAGTAGCAAGCATAGCAAATCCTGTTTGACGTGTACTCATAACATCGCTATGGTCTCCAAAAATTGATAAAGCATGTGCAGCTATACTACGTGCACTAACATGGAACACACCGGGAAGTAGTTCTCCTGATATTTTATACATATTAGGTATCATAAGTAAAAGACCCTGAGATGCAGTAAAAGTAGATGTTAATGCACCTGCTTGTAAGCTGCCATGAACAGCACCTGCTGCACCTGCTTCAGATTGCATTTCAACAACTTTAACAGTTTGACCAAATATATTTTTAACTCCATGAGCTGCCCATTCATCAACATATTCAGCCATAGTAGACGAAGGAGTTATAGGATAAATAGCAGCTACTTCACTAAACATATAAGCAATATATGCTGCAGCATAATTACCATCACAGGTTATAAAATTCTTTTTACTTTCCATAATAAAAAATTTAAATCAATATATAATTTACTTGAAAATCAATTAATTATCTTAAAATATTATTATTATTTGCAAAGATAATGAAAATAAAATCATTTTTTAATTAAAATATTATAAAAATCTTAAGAAGAGTAAATCTAAATAAATTTCAAATTAAAAAATTATTTAAAAAAAGATTTTCTAATTTTGTATTAAATTATCTATTATGAATATTAACGTTATTAACAATATTATTGCTGATATAACAGGTCGTAAAAGAAGTTTATTTAAAGATGATATTGATAATAATATTTCTTTATTAAAAGAAAATCTAAATAATAAAACTGTTTTGGTAATAGGTGGTGCTGGAAGTATTGGTTTTGAATTTATTAAAGAAATAATAAAATTCAATATAAAAAGATTATTTGTAATTGACATTAATGAAAATGGATTAGCTGAATTAATTAGAGATTTAAGAAGTTCTTACACAAATTTACCTATAATAAAAACTTACCCTATTAGTTTTGGTAGCCATATCTTTGAAAAACTTCTTACAAAAGAAGGCCCATTTGAAATAATTGCAAATTTTGCTGCTTTGAAACACGTTAGAAGTGAAAAAGATCCTTATGCTATAGAAGCAATGTTTCAAAATAATTTTATATTGCCAACTCATTTATTTTCATTACTCTCTGAAAATAAACCTGAAAGATTTTTCTGCGTATCAACTGATAAAGCAACCAATCCGGTAAGTATTATGGGAGCTACTAAAAAATTAATGGAAGATGTTATATTTCAATATGCTGATAACTTTAACATAACTACTGCTCGCTTTGCTAATGTTGCTTTTTCCAATGGTAGCTTATTGAATAGTTACTTATGGAGATTTTATAAAAATCAACCTATCGTATGCCCTCAAGATATTAAAAGATATTTTATTTCGCCTGAAGAAGCTGGACAACTTTGTTTAACAGCTTGCATACTTGGGCAAACTAAAGAAATTTTTATTCCTAATTTAAACCCGAATAAAGACCTTATTAATTTTACTAAAACAATAGAAGCTTTCTTCAATAATATAAATATACCAATAGATTACTGTTACACAGAACAAGAAGCTATTGAAAAAGCAAAAAAAAGAAAAACTAATAGTAAAGATCCTTATCCTGTTTATTTTTTTAAAACGGATACATCAGGTGAAAAACTATATGAAGAATTTCATTCTGAAAACGATATAGTTGATTATACAAGATTTAAAAATATTGGCGTAATTAAATTTTCTATTAATAATCTCAATAACATTAGCATAATTATAGATGAAGCTAAAAAACTCTTTACCAATAATGTCAATAAAAATGATATTATAAAATTTCTTGAAAAATTTGTAAGTAATTTTCAATACCTTGACAAAGGGAAAACACTAGATGAAAAAATGTAAATTTCTATGTTTGAAAACATAATTAAATTCATACGTAAAATTTTTAATACAGAAACGGGATTTATTCCTTTACACGAACCACGTTTTATTGGTAAAGAAAAAGAATATTTAATTAATTGTATTGATTCTAATTATGTTTCTTCTATCGGTAAATATGTTGATTTATTTGAACAAAAATTTAAAGAATATACTGGTGCTAAATATGCTGTAGTTACTACTAATGGCACATCAGCATTACACATGGCTCTCATACTTGCTGGGGTTAAAGCTAATGAATTAGTTATAACACAACCATTAACATTTATTGCAACGTGTAATGCTATAGCATATACTGGTGCTCATCCTTTATTTATAGATGTAGAATATAAAACATTAGGATTATCTGCCGACAAATTAAATACTTTCTTAAAATCAAATACTTATAAAAACAATGATGGAAGTTCTTACCATAAATCTACTGGTAAAAGAATAGCTGCTTGCTTGCCTGTACATACTTTTGGGCATCCTACAGAAATTGAAGATATAAAAAAAATCTGTAACTCATATAATATACCTCTTATTGAAGATGCAGCAGAATCTATAGGAAGTACTTATAATAATGTCCATACAGGACGATTTGGCTTAATAGGTGTTTTCAGCTTTAATGGTAACAAAACAATTACTTCTGGTGGAGGTGGAATGCTTATAACTGATGATGATAAAATAGGAAAATTAGCTAAACATCTAACTACTCAAGCAAAAATACCCCATCGCTGGGAATTTTCACATGACTACATAGGCTATAACTACCGCTTACCTAATATTAATGCTGCATTAGCTTGTGCACAAATGGAAAATTTAAATACTTTTATTCAAAATAAAAGAGAACTAGCTGCTTTATATAAAAATTTCTTTTCTACAACACCTTATATTTATGTGGATGAACCTCCTCATGCTAAATCTAATTTCTGGCTTAATTGTATCTTAATGAGAAACCGCAAAGAAAGAGACGAGTTTTTAGAATACTCTAACAATAACGGCGTAATGACAAGACCCGCATGGACTCTAATGAATAAACTACCTATGTTTGCAAATTGCATAATTGATAATATTTCTAATGCTATTGATATAGAAAATAGATTAGTTAATATACCCAGTAGTGTAAGAATAAAATAAATAATGAATAGAAAAAAAATAATATTAATAGGTGGCGGAGGACATTGTCGCTCTGTTATAGATGTTATACTAACCGAAAATAAATTTGAAATAATAGGCATTATCGATAAAGAAGAAAATATTGGTAAAAGCGTATTAGGTTTTCCTATTATAGGTTCCGATAATGATATAGCAAATATATCTATCAACTCCCCTAATTTTATTATTACTATAGGACAAATTAAAAATAATCAAAACAGAGTAAAGCTATATAACATACTGAAATCTCTAAACCTTAATTTACCAGTAATAGTCTCTCCTAAAGCATATGTTTCAAAATACTCAGAAATAAATGAAGGAACAGTAATTATGCATAATGCTTTTATTAATGCACGTGCTGTAATAAATCACAATTGTATTATTAATACTAATTCTATTATTGAACACGATGTAATAATTGGAGAACATTCGCATGTTTCTACAGGAGCTATTATTAATGGTGAATGTATTATCGGTGCTAATTCATTCATAGGTAGTAACTCTGTTATAATTAATGGGATTAAATTAGGTCAAAATAGTATTATAGGTGCTGGTAGTGTAGTAATTTCTGATTTACCTGGGAATGCTGTTTATGCCGGCATACCTGCTAAAAAAATAACTAATATTTAAAAAATGATAAAAACATCTTTGCATACATTAATTATTGCGGAAGCCGGCGTTAATCACAACGGCAAAATTGACATTGCTTTTGCTTTAATTGATGCAGCAGCTAGTGCAGGCGCAGATTATGTAAAATTTCAAACATTTAAAACTGAAGAACTAACTTCTCGTAATGCCAACTTAGCTGATTATCAAAAAGCAAATATACAACAAACCAAAAATATAACTACACAATATGAAATGCTTAAAAAATTAGAACTATCAGCTAATCATTATAAATTATTGATACAACATTGTAAAAGTAAAAAAATAGGCTTCTTGTCTTCTCCTTTCGACATAAGTAGTATAGAATTACTAAAAAACTTAGGACTCAAAATAATTAAAATTCCTTCAGGCGAAATAACTAATTATCCATATCTTAAAAAAATTGGAGAACTTAAGTTTGAAATTATAATGAGTACAGGAATGGCCACACTAAAAGAAATTGAAGATGCCTGCCAAGTTTTAATAAATTCAGGTACTCCAAAAGAAATGATAACTTTATTACATTGTAATACAGCTTACCCATCCCCTTTTGAAGATGTAAATCTTAAAGCTATGATAACTATAAAAAACAAATTAAAAATTAAAATAGGTTATTCCGACCACACAACAGGTATAGAAGTTCCCATAGCTGCCGTTGCTTTAGGAGCAAAAGTTATAGAAAAACACATTACTCTTAATAAATCTATGAACGGTCCCGACCACAAAGCATCTTTAACTCCTAAAGAATTTAAAAATATGGTGCAAGCTATAAGAAATATCGAAAAAGCCTTAGGAAGTCCTGAAAAAAAACCAACCCCTTCAGAAATAAAAAATATTCATATAGTAAGAAAAAGCATTCACTTTGCTAATAACTTACCATCCGGCCATATAATAACTGAAAATGATTTAATCATGAAAAGACCTGGCAATGGCATAAGCCCTATGTTGCTCCAACAAGTTATAGGTAAAAAATTAAAATGTGCAGTGAAAGCTGATACCATGTTAAGTTGGGAGTTATTAATATAAATTTTATTATGAAGCTAGCAATTCTTACAAGTTCAAGAGCAGATTACGGAATATATTATCCATTATTAAAAAAATTATATAATGATAAGTTTTTTTATCCAGAAATTATAGCTTTTGGGACACATCTATCTAATAAACATGGATATACTCTAAATCAAATAATAAAAGACGGTTTTAAAGTTAGTTACTCAATTAAAACAATCTCTAAAGGAGATACTCCTTATGATATTAATAATAGTATAACTAAAACAATTAAAAAATTCAACACTATATGGAATAATACTAAATATGACCTTATTATTGTATTAGGTGACCGTTACGAAATGTTTGCTGCAGCTTTATCGGCTATACCTTTTAATTTACCAATAGCTCACATACATGGAGGTGAAGAAACAAAAGGGGCTATAGATAATGTTTTTAGACATTCTATAAGCATTATGGCTAATATCCACTTTACTGCTACCGAATTATATAAAGAAAAAGTTATAAAACTTAAAGGTAGTAAGAAAAATGTTTTTAATGTAGGAGCTCTTTCTATTGATAATCTTAAAAATATGATTTTTTTATCAATAGAAGAATTTAAAACACTTTATAATATAGACTTATCAAAACCTTCTATATTATTCACTTTTCACCCAGAAACAGTATCATTTGAAAAAAATATTTTATACATTGATGAAATAATAGCTGCTTTATCAGAGCTTACCAACAAATATCAAATTATAATTACTATGCCTAATGCTGATACAATGGGGAATATGATAAGAAAAAAATTACAAAATTTTGTTAAAGCAAACGCTAATGTATATAAAGTAGAATCATTCGGCAGCCAAGGTTACTTATCTTGCATGAAATATTGCACCTTTATGCTTGGTAATACCTCAAGTGGATTTATTGAAGCTTCTTTTTTCCCTAAAAAAGTTATCAACTTGGGGGAAAGACAAAAAGGCAGGATGGTAACGCCTAATATTATCAATACTAAGATAAACAAAAATGATATACTTGCAGCTGTTGAAAAAGTTGAGCATTTAAACTTAAATGAATTAGATAACATAAATATTTACGGCAATGGTAATACTGCTGATAAAATTATTGAAAAATTAAAAATATTATTCCAATGATAGACTTGTCTAAGCATATTATTAGTAACGATATCACCATAAGGAAAGCACTCGAACGTTTAAATGAATTAGGTAATAATTTAACATTATTTGTAATTAACAAACAAGATGGGCAACTTATAGGAAGTCTAACAGATGGAGATATACGTCGTGCTCTACTTAATAATGTAGGACTTAATGATTGTGTAGAAAAAGCCATGTTTCGTTCTTTTAGATATCTTAAACGTGGTAATTTTTCTGTAACTGACATAGATGCCTTAAAAGAAAAAGCCATTTATATGGTGCCTATACTTGATGAAGAAAATAAAATAATTAAGATCATTAATCTAAAAAATAAAAGATCCATTCTGCCTGTCGATGTAGTTATAATGGCTGGTGGAAAAGGCGAACGTCTTAAGCCTCTTACTAATGAAATACCTAAACCTTTATTAAAAGTAGGTGATAAAAGTATAATAGAAAGAAATATCGAAAGACTTATTTTATATGGAATAGATAACATCTACATCACTCTTAATTATTTAGGCAACTTAATTGAGCAAACAATTGGCAATGGACAAGATAAAGGAGTAACCATAAAATATCTTTACGAAAACACACCTCTCGGAACAATAGGATCTGTAAAATTAATAAATGATTATATCAACGATATTATTTTAATAATGAATTCTGATTTACTTACTAATATAGATTTTGAAGATTTTTTAAGATATTTTGAAAATGAAAAAGCTGATATGGCAGTAGCAGCTGTGCCATATCAAGTTAATATACCATATGCTGTCCTAGAAAAAAATGAAAACAGAATAATAGCTTTTAAAGAAAAACCTACTTATACATATTACTCTAACGGTGGTATTTATCTTATTAAAAAAGATTTATTTAAATATATACCTCCTAATATTCCATACAATGCTACTGATCTTATGCAAACGCTTATAAATAATAATTACAAAATAATAAACTATCCTATACTCGGTTATTGGCTTGATATAGGACGACATGAAGATTATCTTAAAGCATGTAATGATGTTAAACATATACAATTCTAATAATGAAATCATTATTTGTTATACCAGCAAGGAGCGGATCTAAAAACATACCTGACAAAAATATTAAATTACTAGCAGGCAAACCTTTAATTTATTATAGTATCACATTAGCACGTAAATTTTCTGAAGATGATGATATTTGTTTATCAACAGATTCGCCAAAATATATTGAAATTGCTAATCAATATAAATTAAATGTACCTTTTATAAGACCATCATATCTTGCTAGTGATACAACAACTTCTACCGAAGTATTAATTCACGCTATAAATTTTTATAAAAACAAAGGCAAAAATTATGATAACATAATTTTACTTCAACCTACATCGCCTTTTAGAAAAGAGCAACACATAGCAGAAGCTATAAAACTTTACGATAATAGTATTGATATGGTAGTATCAGTAAAAAAAGCTGATGCAAATCCTTATTATTCACTTTATGAAGAAAATAATTATGGTTATTTAGAAAAATCAAAACCTTCAAGAATTACAAGGCGCCAAGATTGTCCTGATGTATGGCAATATAATGGAGCAATATACATTATTAACATACAATCAATACTTAATAAACCTATTGAAAACTTTTCAAAAATCCGTAAATATGTTATGGATGACATTTCTTCTTTAGATTTAGATAATCCTTTAGACTGGGAATTTGCAGAATTTTTACTTAGTAAAGGCTATGTCAAAATGTCTTATTAAATAATATTCATAGATATAAATAAAATTTTTCAAAAACAAACCTATATTGATACTAATTCTAAGCTAACATTTTTCTTTTTTTACTAAAATTAATCTTAAAAATCTACTATATTACTCTATGAAAATTCTGAATTCCAGATTGACTAGTTGGCAAAATAAGTATATCAGCTATATTAACATGTGGAGG
>DAOTOD010000037.1:0-7963 GCA_035451165.1 Bacteroidales bacterium | reverse complement strand
AGATTTTATCCTAATTATATATAGCCCCTTTTGTAAATTGTTTATATTTATTCTTGAAACTCTTTCTTTTAGTTGTTTACTTAACATTATTCTCCCTTGTAAATCTAACATATCTAAAACAACATCTTCAGTATATTCAATTTTACTTATATTTACAAATATTTCAGCATTTGATGGATTAGGATAAATTTTAATATTATTGTTGTGTAAAGTTATTGTATTAATGCCGTAACTATATAAAGATGTGTCAATATATGCTATATTATCAATAACATTTGATAAGCTTTGTGAGTAAGGGCCTGACATATTTTTTAAACTATTTCCACCTACACATGGACAACCTGGTTTTACAGCACTAATCATATAATATAATGGTGTTGAAATAGAAGTAGTATCAGTATAAGTATATATCAGAGGATTATATGCTATAGAATCTAACAATAACATATTATTATATGAAAAACCTCTATATATATAATATTTGTAAAAAGGGAAGCCTTGGTAATGGTCCCAAGTGAGGGAATATCCTTTAGGTGAAGCTGGACTAACATTAAGATGAGTAGTTTTATGAAAATCACTCATTAATGATTCTATGTTGCAAGTATCAGTTACAGAAATTCTATAAATATCAGAATGTACTTGAGGAGAAGATGAATAATCAACATATTCTCTTATGTAATTTGGTAATGAAGCAAGTAAATTATAACCACCATTTACAGGAGATAATTTATAGACATTGAATGAATTTATTAAACTAATATCATTAGGCGTATCCCAAATTATTCTGTTTTTATTTAAACTACTATCAACAAGAATGATGCATATTTGCGGAGGCTCAGCTATTGAGGCATTAACAGGAAAAGGATCAGATGCAGTTACACAACCGTTTATATCGGTTACATAAACACTATAAAACCCTGATTGTGTAATATAATTTTGATAAGAATTACATGAATTAGACCAATTAGCAGTAACATAATTAGCTAAAACAGGGGTAAACAAAATCATTGTATCTAATGTACAAGATCTTATATTTCCTTCCGATAATATTATTGGTTTAACTACAGGAATACGATTAACTATAAAAGGTTCAGAAACTACTGAACATGAATTATCAGAAACCAACACTTGGTAATAGCCTTTATCAGTAGCATAACAAATATAATTTGTGTCATTAGGTATAATTTGTCCATTCAATGTCCATTGAAAATGTAAAGCATTAGAAGATATTGCTGTTAAAATAACCGTATCTTCAGGACATGTAGGGTAATTTATGTTACTATGTATTTTAACAGATAAATCACATGGATTTGAAGGCCCGTTTATGCAGTATATATAACCATTTTTAGTCAAAGTATCACGACAACCTGTAATCTTATCTTCGGCTATTAATGAGATATCATATAAACCTGCATATTTATATATGTAGAAAATCGGCGTATTATTACATAAGCTATCATTGCCATCACCAAACACCCATGTAAAATTATATTTATAAGAATTTAAGGTTAGATTATTAAAAGCAACAGCATATGGTGGAGAGGTTATAAATTGAGCATTCCCCGAAAAATCAATAGGAAAATTTTTCTCACCTATTGTGATAGTCACTGGCTGTGCCATAACAGAACATCCTGTATTTAAATTAGTTGTTATTAAATTATATTCCCCTGATAATGTTGCTTTATAAATAGGGTTAACCTCATCAGGTATAGCAACTCCATTATAAAACCATTGATAATTACAATTTGTACATGTAAAGGCAAATAAAGTAACCGTATCTCCTCTACATACAGTTGTTGCCCCTAAAGGTGAAATACCAGAATAAACTTTGTCAACATATATTACATGCTCTGTGGTGTCGGAATATATAAAGTTATCATATACATATAATGATATTTTTTTCATGCCACTTGTGCTCCATTGTATTATATAAGGTCCTTGTGAATTACCTGATAATACTATTGCATCACCAAAATCCCAAAAATAATTAGCACTTGGGCTAGCATTACCAGTATAAACTACATTTATATATTCATCTACGCAAACAGTATCTTCAACATTAAAAAAAGAAGTCGGATTAGCTTTTGTTACTTGAGCTTTAATAGAATTAGTATGAATTATAATAAAACTAAATATCAAAAAAATAAATATTAAATGTGCTTTTATAAGATAATAATTAATATAATTCATAAACATATGTATTTAGAATAAATGTTCAAATTTAGAACGTGTCTATTTGTTTAAGCAATATTTAATTATTAATAATGTATGAAAAATTATTAATAATGTAATTTGAGTTGCAAAATGATTTAATTTTTATTAACTTAGTAGATTATAGAATTAATATTATGGAAGAAGATATAGTTATTCTTACAACTTTGCCTTTCACTAGAGCAATGTTATTAAAAGGCAGGCTTGAAGCTGAAGAAATACAATGTTTTTTATCTAATATTAATCTTATTCAGCCTACTGTTTCGACAGGTGTAAAAATTTTTGTTAAAAAAGATGATCTTACAAGAGCATTGAAAATTTTAAACGCAATAGAAAAAAAATATTCAAAAGAAAAAATAAAAGAACTTACCAAAAAAGAAGAAATAAATGTGAGAAAAATTTTAGTTCCCGTCGATTTTTCTCCTTATTCATTTAAAGCTGCAAATTTTGCATTACTTTTAGCTGAAAAGTTAAACGCTGAAGTTCATTTGTTGCATGCATATTATAATCCTGTCGTTAATATATCGCCTTTTTTTGATGTTTATTCTTATCAAGCTAATATTGATAATATTGTTGAAACAATAGAATTACAATCAAAAATACAATTAAAAGAATTTAAAAAAAACATCTTAACAGAACTAAAAAAACCTAATATAATTGTTAATGAATCTTTGGTTTTTGGCATGCCAACAGAAACTATACTATATATGGCAAGTGATTATAAACCTGATTTAATAATTATGGGTACTAAAGGTAAAGGGGATAGAGCTGATGATATTATTGGTACGGTGAGTCAAAAAGTTATAGAAAAATCAGAAGTACCAGTGTTAGTTATTCCTGAAAAATTTGAAATTTTTGACATTAATGATATGAAAAATATTCTTTATGTTACTAATTTCGATGACTCAGACTATCGTGCTATATGGAAATTAGTAGGTCTTATATCAAGTTTTAATCTTAAACTACATTGTTTACATGTAGGAACATCTGATGAATTGCCATGGAATAAATCAAAAATGGAAATACTACTTGCTCATATTAAGCATAATTTTCATAATATTAAAATTACAAGCACTATTAAAAATAATAAAGATAAAGCAATCGCTATTCAAGAATACATAAATAGTAAAAACATAGATATATTGTCTCTTTCAACACATAAAAAATCCATATTATTAGAAATATTTTATCCAAATTTGTTTAAAAAAATGTTATTTCAAACTAAAATACCTGTTTTAGTTTTTTCATCTAATAAAAAAAAGCTATAGAGGATACATTATTTTTATAAAAATATTTTGTTTATTTTCAATGACATAACATTTATTTTAAATAATTAAATCAAAAAAATGATAAAATATAAATATATATATTTATATTTGCAATTAGAACCATTAAAATCATAAATTATGAAAGCATTAAAAATTATTATTATTGCTGCTGTTGTAGCAACAGGAGCATGGATGCTTCAAGGATGTGGTGCTATGATTCCTACACCACTAGGACCTGCTGGGCTTTACACAAGTATTACATGCCCTTCTGAAGCTTTAGCAGTAGAATGTAATGCTAACGTTGGGCAAGACAAAGTTGGTAGAGCTTCTGCTGTTAATATTTTAGGAATAATAAGCACAGGAGATTTCGGGATTAACGCAGCTATGCAAAATGGTAAAATTAAAAAAGTACATCACGTAGATGTAAAAATCGAAAATATGTTAGGACTTTTTGCAACCAAAACTCTTATTGTTTACGGAGAATAAAATTTTACTTATTTAATAATAAATAAGGAGTAACGGTATTTTTTAATTGTTACTCCTTATTTTTTTATTATATGTAATATATAACTAATTAATTATATATATTATGAAACGAAAAAATATAACAATTTTAATTTTATTGATATTAACCATTGTTATTTTGTGGATAATTAATTGGGAAAAAAGCAGAAAAGTAGAAAAATTAAATAATAATTCTATTTTAATAGGATTAGGACAGTGTTTTAAATTGTTGGAAGGCGAAGATACAGTTAATCTTAAAAATTATAAAATCAACCAAGATTATTGGTATTTATATGTTAGAGAAACAGATCAAGTGTTAAATAAAGTTATTAAAGGTAAAGAAACAAATTTTTATATTTGGCTTTCTTTCACTCAACCTAATAATTTTATAAGACAGCAAAATGCTGATACATCTCTGAAAACGATTGCTAATAAAGATTTTATTATTAATAATCAAAAATATTATTCTTTTTTCTTAAAAAGGAAAGATAAATTTTTTAGTCGTACTTTATATGTTACCCCTGAAGGGAAAAACATTATTATTATAGATATTCCAGATTACGACTCTTTAAAAGTATTTAATTTCTTTAGAGATACAACTTTTGTTATAAAAAGAATTACTTGTTAAAAAGTAATTTAACTTTTTAATAAAAAAGCTTTAACTTTTTAAAGTACTTTAAATTAAATTTTTACATTTGCCAATTAATAAATGTCTTTTTTTAAATACTGGGGTTTTATAATATGGATTTACTACTTTCGATTAGGGAAAAAGCTAAAAAAAATAAAAAAAGAATTGTTCTACCTGAAGGTATTTCAGAACGTACTTTAAAAGCAGCTGAAATAATACTTAATGAAGGTATTGCAGATATTATTCTTTTGGGCGATATACAAGAAATTACAACTATAGCAAATAAATATAACCTTACTTTAAGAGGAGCTACTATAATTAATCCTAAAAAACCTCCTTTTAGAGAAACTTATATTTCTGCATTTATGGAAATTAGAAAAAGTAAAGGTATTACTAGAGAAGAGGCAGAAAAGTTATTATCTCAAGAAATTTACTACGGTCCAATGATGATTTATATGGGTGATGCCGATGGAGAAGTTAGTGGTGCTGAACATACTACTGCAGATACAGTTAGACCGGCTTTGCAAATAGTTAAAACTGCTCCAGGTATTTCAGTAGTATCAGGAGCAATGGTTATGGTTACTAAACGAAAAGATCTAGGTTATAATGGTATTTTTATTTTCGCTGATGTAGCTATTACTCCTAATCCAACAGCTGAACAACTTGCAGAAATAGCTATTTGTAGTGCTGAAACAGCTAAAATTATTGCAGGTGTGGAAACTCCTAAAGTAGCGTTATTATCATTTTCAACTAAGGGTTCTGCTAAACACGAACTTGTTGATAAAGTTATCAAAGCTACTAATATTGCTAAAGAAAAACGGCCCGATATAGAATTTGATGGCGAATTACAAGCTGATGCTGCTTTAATAGAAAAAGTAGGGCAAAAAAAATCCCCAGAGTCTAATGTTGCAGGCTTCGCTAACGTACTTGTTTTCCCCGATTTGCAAGCAGGAAACATAGGGTATAAATTGGTTGAAAGACTTGGAGAAGCAGAAGCTATAGGACCTATATTGCAAGGACTAGGAGCTCCCGTTAACGATCTTTCTAGAGGATGTTCTGTTGAAGACATTGTAAATCTCGTAGCAATTACAGCTAATCAAGTAAAATAATATAATTAAATGCAAATTAAATATGAAAATTTTAGTCTTAAATTGTGGTAGTTCATCAATTAAATATCAATTATTTGATTTATCAAAGGAACATGTTGTATTAGCTAAAGGTTTATTAGATAGAGTGGGTTTAAGCAATAGTGTGTTAACTCATAAGCCTATAGATAAAGAATCTTATATTCATACACAAGATATTAAAGACCATATTACAGGTATTAATTTAATAATAGAAACTTTAACTAATCCTGTTTATGGAGTTATTAAAAATACTTCAGAAATTGATGCAGTTGGTCA
Source organism: Bacteroidales bacterium (assembly GCA_035451165.1). Lineage (GTDB taxonomy): Bacteria > Bacteroidota > Bacteroidia > Bacteroidales > JAKIYJ01 > JAKIYJ01. The sequence continues at coordinate 1,949 of DAOTOD010000037.1, read as the reverse complement.
TAGAGTAGTTCATGGTGGAGAAAAATTTAGTGGTAGTGTTAAAATAACTCAAGAAATCATTGATAAAATGGAAGAATGTGTACCCCTTGCTCCTCTTCATAACCCGGCTAATTTACAAGGTATATATGCTATTAGCAAAATTTTACCTAATACTCCACAATGTGGAGTGTTTGACACAGCTTTTCATCAGACTATGCCTGAACACGTTTATTTATATGGTTTGCCTTACGAAATGTATGAAAAATACAGAGTTCGTAGATATGGCTTCCACGGAACTAGTCACGGATATGTTGCTAAAAAAGCTTGTGATATACTAAAAATAGATATTAATAAAACTAAAATCATTACTTGCCATCTCGGCAACGGAGCGAGTATAGCGGCTATAAAAAATGGCAAATCTTATGATACTTCGATGGGGCTTACTCCTGTGGAAGGAGTTATAATGGGAACAAGATGTGGAGATCTTGATCTTGGTGCTTTTTTGTATATTATGGAAAAAGAAAATTTAGATATTAAAGCAGCAAATAATTTAATTAATAAAAAAAGCGGAGTATTAGGTATATCTGGCATATCATCGGATATGAGAGATCTCGAAAATGCAGCAGCCAATGGTAATTACCGTGCCCAATTAGCTTTAAAAATGTATGCATATAGAGTAAAAAAATATGTAGGAGCTTATGCAGCAGCTATGGGAGGAGTCGATTTAATAATTTTTACAGGAGGTATAGGTGAAAATGATGATAATACAAGAGAAGCTGTATGCGAAGAACTAGAATTTATGGGTGTTGTACTTGATAAAAATGCTAATAAAGGTTTAAGAGGTAAAGATGCTATTATTTCAAGCTCTAATTCAAAAGTTAAAGTAATGACAATAACTACTAATGAAGAACTTGTTATAGCATTAGAATCAGTAAGAATTCTTAAAGAATAAAACACGTACAATTAGTTATGCCAATTTTTAAACTTTTCATTGTAATAATACTTCTAGTAAGTTTAGTAGTTATAAGTTTAAGTATAAAGTTATTTTTTAATAAAAACAAAAAAACATTTACGAATTGTTCTATAAAAGAAAATAATAAGAACAAGACTATAGATTGCGAATGTTGTAATAATAGAGAAAACAAATGTTCTTTTTAAATTAAAGTAGCTTAGCGATTTTTATTGTATTTATTTTAAAAATTTTTAATAAATTATTAGGTTATTATAATTTAATTAAACTGTTAAAAATTAAATTATACTTAATTATTATTTAAATTACTTTCTTTATACTTAATCTAAAATAAAACATTATTATTAATAAAAACAAAATATTGCCTTCTTTTTCTTATCCGATCAATAAAAACAAGGGTTTAAGCTTTCTCTGAAAACTTCTTATTAATTTTATTTCTAAATTATTTAAGATTTAATTTCTTTTTAACCAAAGGCATAATATCATCTGACGGATCTGCAAACAATACAATACCATAAGCTGTATCCAATATATAAGTATAACCTTGCTCTTTAGCTACTTCTTCAATTGCTTTTTTAGCTAAGTCAATAATAGGTTGAAGTAATTCTTGTTCTTTTTTTTGTAAGTCTTCCTGAGCAGAACTTTGAAAAGCTTCAATTCTATTAGAAAGGTCCATTAATTCTTTATATTTTGTACTACGTATCAGTTCTGACCATGATTTTTCATTGTCACGATATTCTTGTTCTTTAGTATCGAGTTCTGCTTGCATAGTTTTAAGTTGTTGGCTTAAAGTAGCAGCATATTCTTGTAATTTTTTTTGAGCTGAATCTCTACCCGGCATCATACTTAATAATTCTCCTGAATCGATATGACCAAATTTGATTTTTTTAGTTTGTTGTTGGGCATCAGCTATATAACTAACAAAATAAAAACATAGAAAGAGAAACGTTACTTTTATTAAATTCTTCATAATTAAACATTTATTAGAGATTAAACAATA
>DAOTOD010000036.1:0-8020 GCA_035451165.1 Bacteroidales bacterium | reverse complement strand
GTTACTTAGTAGGGCTTAAATTTTCTATGATTATTGCTGTTGGTTCTATGTTAGCATGGTTTGTCTTAGTACCCCTTATTAATGAAGTTGGTAATATAACTGCTATTAATGGAATGACCAATTTTTTCGCTAACATGACTGCTGAAGATATTTTTAGAGAATATGTCAGATCTATTGGTATAGGGGCTATAGCTATGGCTGGAATTATTGGCATCTTAAAATCATCGAATGTTATAGGTAGTGCTTTTAAATTAGCTTTTTCGAGTTTCTTACCTAATAAATCTACAAAAGAAGAATTAGTAGTAAGAACTCAAAAAGATTTAAAAATGTCTTTGGTGTTAATGCTAATATTACTTACTATTATTTTCATTTTTGTTTTTCTAATCTTAGGCGTCCAAATAACTATTACACAAGCTCTTATAGCACTAGCGACATTAGTTATAATAGCATTTTTATTTACTACTGTTGCTGCCAATGCAATAGCTATTGTAGGAACTAACCCAGTATCGGGTATGACACTCATGACTTTAATACTTGCTTCATTTATTTTAGTTGCTGCCGGGCTTTCTGGCCCACAAGGCATGGTAAGTGCTTTAATTATTGGAGGTATTGTATGTACCGCACTTTCTATGGCAGGTGGCTTTATAACAGATTTAAAAGTAGGCTATTGGTTAGGATCTACACCTTATAAGCAACAATCATGGAAATTTTTAGGTGCATTTGTTTCGGCTGCTACAGTTGGTATTGTAATTTATATCTTAAGCCAAGCTTATGGTTTTGTAAAAACTGAAGCAACACCTCATCCTTTAATTGCACCTCAAGCTAATGCTATGGCTGCTGTAATAGAGCCACTTATGTTGCATGGGGCAAAAGTAAATTGGATGCTTTATGGCGTTGGAGCTATTTTATCAATACTTTTATATTTAATAAATATTTCTCCTTTAGCTTTTGCTTTAGGAGTATTTATACCATTAGAACTTAATACACCTCTTATTGTTGGAGGCGTTTTATCACATATTGTCCGTAATAGTACTAAAAACGAAAAACTAGCTAACGCAAGAGTACAACGTGGAACCCTTATATCTTCAGGATTTATAGCCGGAGCAGCTTTGTTTGGTGTAATAGGAGCATTATTACTTTTCGCTGGTATAAACCTTGACACACATTTATGGAATGAAAATGATTTAGGCGGGCAATGGTTAGCTCTTATAACTTTTATATTACTAATAGCTTATTTTGTATGGGATACTTTTAGAGCTAAATTAGATTAAGTCATTCTTTAAAATTACTTGATAAGTTAATCTACTTATTTGCTCTAAAAGAGGAGTTTTATTGTCCTTAATTTTTTTAATTGCTTCATTATTATAATGCCGTATAGTAATAAGATTAAGTTGCTCATTATATTTTACTTTATAGTTCTCTTGAAGTATTTTTATTAAAGGTCCTACTCTCATAAGATTATTGTTTATACATATTGAAAGGCCAATAGCTGATATTTGCATAGCATTTACTCTTATTTTAAATTTATCTAATATTGAAAAAATATCTATAAGATTTTTTTCAGCTATATATGAAAAATCTTTAGGCGATATAGATATTAATATCTGGTCAGGTTTAATTATATAAAAAGGTTCCAATTTATCAGTAGTTTTTCTTTCGCTAATTTCAGTTCCTTCAGCATCAGGAGAAACAAAACTCTTAACATACAAAGGTATTTTATCATTTTGTAAAGGTTTTATAGTATCAGGATGTATAACACTAGCTCCGTAATAAGTTAACTCAATAGCATCTTCATACGACAGTTTATCTACTTTTTTAGTATCATTAAAAAAACGAGGGTCAGCATTAAGAATACCAGGAACATCTTTCCATATGATAACTTCAGAAGCTTTTAATGCAAATGCTATAATTGCAGCTGTATAATCGGAACCCTCTCGCCCAAGAGTTGTATTATAACCATAAGCAGCACCTCCTATAAAACCTTGAGTAATAGCTATTTTAGACCTATTATCCGATTTATCAAGGAAATAAGGCAATACATAAAGTCTTATCGCCCCTGTGGTTAAATCCCAATCTACTTTAGCTTCTCTATATTTATTGTCAGTTTTTATTAAATTACGAGCATCATATAGTTGACATTTAATACCAGCTTTGTTTAAGTAATTATGCATAATCATTGTTGAAAAAAGCTCTCCATAAGGAACTATTTGATCATATTCAAAATCATAATTAGGTGATGGATTTTTTTTAAGCTTCTTATAAAGCGCATCTTTTAACAAATTAAACTCTATAAAAACTTTATCGTCAACCGATTCAAACAATTCATTTATGATATTAAAATGATATTCGACAAAACTATTATATAATTCTAGCACATCATACTTACCATAAAAATAAGAATCAGTTATTTTTTCAAGCATATTAGTCATTTTGTCCATTGCAGATAATACAATCATTATATCATCATTGTAAAATGACTTAATTATGTCTACAACATGTCTAACAGCTTCTGCACTTTTTACAGAAGCTCCACCAAATTTAAAAACTTTCATTTACGTTAATTATTTATTTCGCAAATATATTAAAATGTAATAGTTAAAGAGCTTATTTTATTAAGTTTCTTAGTGTTTTTCAATTTTTTCTTTTTTATGTTGAATAGCGATTTTATATAATTAATTTTTATTTTTTAATTATTTGATTTATATTTATAAAACAAACCCCAAAATATAAAAATTATGAAGAAAATGATTATTATGGCATATTTAGCTGTAATATTTGCAGCTAATAATGTTTATCCCCAAAATGGTGTTGCTATAAACACAACTGGGACTCCAGCAGATCCTTCTGCTATGCTTGATGTTAATAGTAACATTAAGGGTATATTAATCCCACGTGTTAGTGAAATTGAAAGGCTTAATATTGTTAATCCGGCAAATGGTCTTTTAGTTTATCAAACTGATAATGATGAATGATTTTGGTATTTCAATGGGTCAAATTGGTTACAATTAAGAGATAATCTAGGAAATCATACTGCTACTAATGATTTAAATATGACAAACAACAAAATAGTTAACGTTGCTACTTGTACAAATAACCTTGATGCTGCTAACAAAGAATATGTTGATAATGCAGTATCAGCTGGTGGAGGTGAAAGTTGCTTAGCTAAACCTTCTATGATTAGTAATGAATCTAATACTACTTATACCTTAGCTGAAGCAATTCAATATTGTGAAAATCTTACCGAAAATGGTTATAATGATTGGAGACTACCTAGTTTTGATGAAATTGCATATTTTTTTGGTTCAAATCCTTCGAGTACTAATTTTGTATGGACAAAAACAATAGCTAATGGTAAAGAAGAACCTTTATTACAAAATTATATTTCTTGTAGGTTAAGCGACGGGAAATTTATTCAAAGTTCCGAAATGAGTGGGGCCTTTGTAGGTAAAGGATTTGAAGGAAGCACAACAAATACAACATATACTAATATAGGAACTATATCTCCTGTTACACCAGGTAATTGGCTTAAAATAACTCACATTCATTTACAAGGACGTAATGCTAGTGGCTATAGTTCATATTTTAGAATTAAATATGTTGACATTAATGGTAACGTATCTTATTCCAATACTTTTTACATGCCCAGTCAAGTACCTCCAACAATTTTTACTTGGGAAAACGTTCAGCAACCCTTAATGTTAACTTCTATTTCACTTGAAGCTAAATCTAGTAGCACAAGTTATACAAGTTATGGTTATTTATCAATTTCAGGTTATGAAATTACACCTTATCAAAAAGATGGTAATAAGCTTTATACTCGTTGTGTAAGATAACTTGATTAAAGCACTTTTTAGTTACATTTAAATTAAAGAACAGTTGTTTTTCTTTTTTTGTATAATTTATTTTAATTTTATCTATTATAACTTTTTATGGGTTTGGGTTACTTTCGTAACCCAAACCCATAAAAACTATGCCCAACCTACATATCCCATAATTTAAATAAATTATCTCCTGACACACCGCACATAGCAAGAAGTATTCTTAGTGTTGCTACACCCTGATGTCCATCGTTGAAGTATTGGTTTCAAGCATAAGAAGAATTGTACACAGTATAACTAAGTAGTAATCAGCAATAAACCCGCTCAACGGACACGACCCCTGACTCATAAACAACCTTCACATACAAGCATCCATTATACCTTATCAACACCTCCCCTGCATTTGCTGGTGGACAAGAAGTTACTGACCATTAAGCCCAGTAGAACCTGTGGGCCTGTTACACCATTTAATCCTGTTGGACATAACAATAAAAGCTCGCTAATTATGCGCACCCATTTTACTCCATTCCAATAGTAAAATCCTGGCTTCACATTGCCCACCTTAGTAAGTATTATATACCAATATCAAGAATAGCCAAAAGACTTAAATGGAAGAAGATTCATAAAATTTAGGGAGAAAGAAAACTTTTGAAAGGGAAAAAATTTAAAAGCTCATTTTAAACCTTTTAGAAACATTTTGGATTTGTTTTAGTGGAGCTGGAGGGAATCGAACCCTCGTCCATACAAGTAGCAGAAATGCTTTCTACATGCTTAGCTTTTATTTGATTTTCGTGAACTTACTGGGAAAAAGCGGCCCTATAAGTTCCTTATTCCCTTTAATTGTCGGGTAAAAGTCGGGAATTCTTTTACCTTATCCCTGTTCGACGATGCTTCAGTCGGAATACTACAGGGAGAAGTCTTCCGTGAAGCAGCTAATGCTTAATTTCTAAAATTAAGCAGCTAGCGCATAATTATAATCGTTGCCATTTATTGGCGTGAGGATTGAGTTTAACGGGTCATTATCCACAACACCCGGCATGCTTACATATCCACTATCCTTGCTGTCAAATCCAGTCAGCCCCATAATTTAAAACCTTGTTACAAAGATACTAAAAAATATTAGATGGTTTAATAAAAAATTTTAACTAAAAATAAAGGGGATAAAGAGTAATTTTACCATTTTCTTTAACTTCGATTGTAGGTGCTGGTATTTTTATAAAATTTACAAGATTAAGACATAATTTTAAGGTTTTATTTTTTACCCTAATACGTGATAAATCAATATCAGGAGAAAAATAAAATTGCCTATATCTTTTAAAATATGGTAATGTTAATGAGACATTTTTGGCACTTATCATCCCATTAGCACCATAACCAAATGCAAAGTTTAACCATTTAGGTAAACTACTATTTTTGTATAAAGAAGCTATATTAGCAGAAATCCAGTAAGTTTGACCATTATAATCTTTAATAATATTTTCAATCAAACTATTACCTAAGAGAGAAGGTTTATATTGTACATATTCAGATTTATAATAAGAATATTTTAAAATAAATTTTTGTTCCTTCAATGCAACTTGTTGAATATCAAAGATTAAAGTTCCTAAAGCATTAGCAGAAAAATCCCATAAAGAAAACCCCCATTCAGAAGAAAACCCATCAAGTACTTCTATTGATGTCATATAAGCTACTGTAAATGTAGTCCCATAAATTAAGCTAAATTTATCAGACTTTCCCATTTCTAACATATTTTGATAACTAATTTTATTTATTTGGTATGAAGTCAAAATATGTCCAGCCTTATCCATTTGTAACCATTCATTGCCATCATTAAAAAAATGGAATTTAGAACGAGAATAATTTTTGTACCATAAATTATTCAAGGCAATTATAGACGAGGTAGCAACAACGGCTTGTGAAGTGATTAAATATAAAGGTCGTTTATTTTTATAATAAGATGAATCCTCAATATGGTAATTAACAATTTGAGTATATGCCCTTATAGGCATAAAACATATAGCTAATGCATAGAATAATAATATTTGAATAAAAAATAATTTTTTCAATAAAAATCAAATCTTATCATTATTTAGTGATAGTTTCATAAGCACTTTTCAAAATATCAAGTGCTTCTTCGCGTGTGTGAGATTCAGCATAAGTTCTTAAAACAGGTTCAGTTCCTGATGGCCTTATTAGTAACCATTCAGAATCATTAAAATAATATTTAAATCCATCAAGTGTTTCGACTCTTTGGACTTTATATTTACCAAATTCTTTATATTTATTATTTAAGCAATTATTCACTATTTTTTCTTTTAAAGTTTTATCAAGGTGTAAATCAGAGCGTTCAAAAGCAAATGGGCCTACTATTTTATATATTTCCTCAATTAATTCTCTTATAGATTTTCCTGTTTCCGTCATAAAATTCCATAATGTTATTCCATTCCATATACCATCTCTTTCAGGTATATGTCCCGCTATAGCTATACCTCCTGATTCTTCACCTCCAACGAGGACCTTTTCACGAAGCATAATACCACAAAGATGTTTAAATCCTATAGGTACTATTTCCATATCTAAACCATAATATTTAGATAAAGCATTTATTTTGACTGAAGAAGAGAAGCCTGCACCTACTTTGCCTTTCAATCCTTTGTAACCAGCTAAATAATGTATAAGTAAAAGCAATATATGGTGAGAGTCAATATAATTACCCTTATCATCAAACATAGCCAAACGATCAGCATCGCCATCAACAGCTAAGCCACAGTCAATATTTTCAGAAAGTTTTATAACCTCTGCAAATTCTTGTAAATTACGTAATAAAGGTTCAGGAGGGATCCCTTCGAAAGTTGGGTTATTTTCACAATGCAAAAATGTAATATCAGGGAATAGGCGTTTTATAACTTTTTGTCCTGCTCCATACATTGCATCAAAGGCAAATTCGAAGTTAGAATTTCTTATTTTATCAAGAGAAAAAACTTCTTCTACTCTTTTAATATAAATATTTTCTAGGTCAGTTATTTCTATTAATCCTTTTTCGACATAATAATCAAAAGGATATTTATCAAAATAATCAGGACAATTTTGCGGGATTAATTTTTCGACTTCTTTAACATCCTCTGGCAGTAGAGGGCCACCATAAGAACCTTTCAGTTTAAACCCATTATATGAAGGAGGGTTATGACTTGCTGTAATTACTATTCCCAAATCTGCTTTTAAAAAAGGGACAGCATAAGACACCATAGGAGTAGTAACAAACTCTGAAGGCATATAAACTTTAATATTATTTGCTGCCATTATACAAGCTGCTGTTTCAGCGAATAGTTTACCTCCAAAACGTGTATCATATCCTATAACTACAGAAGATGTATTTTTTTTCATTAATAGCCATTTAACTGCTGCTGCTGATACTTTAGCAACATTTTCAACTGTAAATTCTTTTGCTATAATGGCTCTCCAGCCATCAGTACCAAATTTAATAGCTTCCATTTTTTTATAATTATTTAATTTAAAAAAGACTGAATTTCTTTAAAATATGCATTTTTATCCTTTATAAAAGTTTCTTTTCTGTTAGCATTTTTAACAAAATAAGTTTTAGATCGGTTTTTCTGTATTTTACTAAGTTCTTTAATATCTTTAGGAGCGTATAGTAAATCATTTTCTCCTGATATAAATAATATAGAATTAACTGTTGCACCTTTCTTTTCGAGAGCGAAAGCTGGTTCTAGCAAATACTTATCATAACCTAAAGGCATTATCACTTCACGACTATATACTTCTTTAATTCTTTTTTTTATACTTTCAAGAGTAGAATACGGAGAATCAGCAATTATTCTAAATATATTATTATCATTCACTCCTACAGTTATAGACAAAGCTGCTCCTATTTCGAGACCATACAAATTAATAGTTTTAATTTTAGCATGATATTTTTTTACATAATCAATAGCAGCACTAAGATCTTTTTCAAATTGAGGATAAATATAAACATTAGTATCTATTTCGAAAGGACTACTTCTACCATATCCCCTATAATCATAAGTAAGGACATTATAACCTAAAGACAGGAAATTACTTGCTATCTCTATAAGATCAGACATATTACCATCACCACTACCACTTATAATTACGATTTTATAAGAAATACTACGTGTTTTATAGAGCCATGCATTAAGATAAAGTTTACCTGATGTTACAAT
>DAOTOD010000035.1:0-8031 GCA_035451165.1 Bacteroidales bacterium | reverse complement strand
AATTCCAGCCATTTAAAGCTATTGTAGCAGCATACATTATTCTTGCTCTCAGCTCATAATTATACAAATCTGATAATAAAGTAGGAGCACATTCTATTGCTTCAGCAATTGTTGCAATAGCTATTTTATCAGACATAGGAGAATCCCCTTCACCAAAAAAATATTCTAAACAATGAGCTATTAAATCAACTATTCCATAAGAAGTTTGAGCCAAAGGCACAGAAAAAGTATATTGAGGATCTAAAAAAGAGTGTTTAGGATAAATTAAAGGATGTGCATATCCCTCTTTTTGGAGCGTTTCATTATTTTGTAATACTGCAAAACAATTCATTTCTGTTCCAGTAGCAGCAATCGTTAAAACAGCTATTAAAGGCAAAGCTTTTAAAGGTTTAATTTTGTTTTCATAAAAATCCCATACAGAATTTTCAACAAATGTAGTAATAGATATCATTTTAGCAGAATCAATAACACTTCCCCCTCCTACAGCAATTATAAAATCTACTTTTTCTTCTTTAGCAATTTTTGCAGCAATATCAACGTCATTATAAACAGGATTAGGTTTAATTCCATTATATTCAATTATTTCAATATTTGCCTTTTTTAATAAAGATATAACTTCATCATAAATTCCATTTTTAATAACAGAACCTTGACCAATTACAAGTAAAGCCTTTTTACCATATAACTTTGCTATAGCAGGCAATTTTGAAATTACATTTTTCCCAAAGTGTAAAACTGTAGGATTATTAATAACGAAATTTTCCATGTTATTCAAATATTTATTTTTAATAACTAATATACAAATTTTAAAATTTTAAATAAATAAAAGGTTGCGTTTCTATTGTGGTAAATTGAAAAATTAAAAAAACAATTAAAAAAATTATTATGATTTTCATTACTAAACTAAGTTTAGTAAAAATACTTTTAAACTTGTCAATAAATTTACCTGGTACAAAAAAGTTAATTAACAATGCAAAAATTATAGTAATAAAAACACTTTTATATAAATTTATCCATTGTATAATAATAGATAATTCTACCCCTGAAAAAATCTTGCGGAATATTATAAAAGTTTTATAAACACTTTCTGTTTTAAATATAACCATAGATAAAACTAGAAAATGAAAAGTAAGAAAAATACTAATAAAATCATATATTTTACTATTAATGATGCTTGATAATTTTTTTCTAAAATTGACAGAAATGATATCCCAAGTAATAGCAATTCCATGTAATGTTCCCCAAATTACATAAGTTGCTGCAGGTCCATGCCATAAACCAGATATAATGAATGTTATTATAACAGCTATAACAACACCTATTTTTCTATATTTTCGCAAACTAAAAACAACCGGTTGATATACATATTCATTAAGCCAAAGAGATAAGGTAATATGCCATCGTCGCCAAAACTCAGAAATATTTTTTGATAAAAAAGGTTTATTAAAATTTACTTCTATAGAAAATCCCAATAATAAAGCTATCCCTATAACAATGTCAGTATAACCTGAGAAATCAAAATAAAGTTGCATAGTATATGAGTAAGCAGCCATTATAGTTTCGAAATTAGAAAAAAACTCAGGGGTATCAAACACACGATTAACAAAGTTATTGCCCAACACATCAGCAATAATTATTTTTTTAAACAAGCCACATATAATTAAAAACAACCCATTACCTAATTTTAAATCATCTATTTGAACTCTTTTACTAAATTGTGGTAATAAATCGCGTGCTTTTGAAATAGGACCAGCTAATATATTAGGAAAAAAAGCAACAAAAAGTAAATAATTAATATAATTTTTTTCAGGTTTTTCGATTAAACCTCTTTTAATATCAAAAATATAGCTAAGTGTTTTAAAAATATAAAACGAAATACCTAAAGGAGCAATAACAGATAATCCAAAATCATTATAATTTAAATTTTTATTAAACAAAAGATTAACAATATCTACTCTTATTTTGTTAAAAAAACCCGTATATTTAAAATAAATTAAACTACCTACATCAATAAGTATAGAAATAAAGACTAGTAATGATTTAATTTTTTCTTTTTTACTATAAAAAATAGCTTTGCCTATAAAAAAATCAGAAGTGCCTATTAAAATAAGTAAAATTACATACAAGCCACTAAGTTTATAATAAAAATAAAGACTAAACAATAAAATCAAAAAATTCCTTATCAATATTTTATTTATCGATAACGCATAAAAGAAGTAACAAAATGTAAAAATTATAATAAAAAAAACAGATATGTAGTTAATAGGATTATTTGCATTATAAAAAACTATATCAGGTAATCGTATATTTGTCAGCATATAATTATTTAATAATCAATACCATTCCAGGTTTAATTTTATTATCAGATAATTTATTAAGTTTTTTAATATTTTCGACAGTAGTATTATATTTTTTAGCAATAATCCACAAACTTTCACCATCAGATACTTTATGAGTTATTTTAGATTGAGTTTTAGTATTATTTTTTGATTTATTATACTGTTTATTATCATTACCATTATTATAAATAATTATTTTTTGCCCTACCAATATTTTATCACTATTTAATTTATTCCATTTTTTAATATCATCAATTGATACATTGTACTTATAAGCTATTAAATTAAGGTTATCACCTTTTTTAACAATATAACTTATGGATGATGGATTATTTGTATGATTTTTTATCTTAATATCCTTTTCATTTTCATTATTATCTAAAATATTTACAAGTTTATTCTTATTTATTACATAATTTTCAAAGTACTTAGAAAGTTGTGCTGAATCTATTTTAATTTTTGAAGATATTAAAGAATCTATATATTCAGATTTAAGCCATTTTTGATAAGAAGACAAAAAAGCATTAAAAAAAAGTTCTGCTTTCAAATAATATCCTTTTTCGGTAAGGTGGACTTTATCTTTTTTAGCTAGGCCTAAGTCAAGCCAAGAAATCATTGATTTATCACCTCCTGCTATATTATAATAATCATAAAAGGCACAGCCACTTTTATATGATACATTACGTATCAACTTTGAGAATTCTGCACATTCAGGAACATTTATATTACGACGATAAAAATTTTGTGAGCTATTAATAATTATAGCAGCCTCAGGAGCTGCTAATTTTATATTTTGAATAATATTCAATAACATTTCTTCCATATAAGAATATACAAAAGATGTTTTATAAAAATCATTACCACCCAAGTCAATAATAACCAAATCAGGATTATATGCTTTTAATTGATTTATAAAAAGACTTTGCAATAGAATGCTTTTATAACCAGCACCATTTATTCCCACACTCGAATATAAAATACCTGAATTTTTATTTGATTCTATAATTAAGCCATAAAATTCAAAAAAAGACTGGTCTGCATGTGTTTTATTAACAAAAAAACTAATAGTATCAGCAAATTTTGTTAGATTAATTTCAATAAAGGGGAAATTATCTAGTGGGTAGCATGATACAAAAATTGTATCTTTATCTGAAGAAGCCTTAACTTTAAGATCAAACGATTGAGGTGATTTTTTTACAAAAAGTTTTAATACATTAAAATTATCAGGTAAATTTTGATTAGGAAACACTATTTTAAACCAAGCATTAGAATCTTGAGTGTATATAGTTACTCCACTAAGTCCTATATCGTATTTTATTTCTTTATCAATATTTTTAGAATTATGCCAATTACCTTCAGAAAAAGTTCTATAATACCAAGAAGAATGAGTATTAGCGGCTCTATATGGGAAAACAATACCTCTACCACCATAACCAAAAGCTTTTTGGAATTTATTTCGTAAGCATTCGGTAACAATATCTATTTGCACATGTGAATCTCCTATATGCAGTATTCTTACTTTTCTTTTATCAGCTTGTGATAGTCTATAAAAAAAAGTATCAATAGCTTTATTATCAAACCATTCAATAAAATTTACATTATATTTAATAAAAGGATAATAATCTTTGTATCTTATTAATTTATCAATATAATCAGGGTTTCTTAATGAATCATCGGGGAAATTAGCTTTTGCATTTACTATTGATAAAGCAAAGCAATACATTAATAATATGTATTTATTAATAAAACTTCTACTTAAATTTACCATGCTTTAATTTTATTTACTTTTTAACTTTCTTATGCAATAATTATTGTATTCTGAAATAATAGCATTAAACAATTCATTACCAATAATTTCTTGTCCTTTATTAGAAAAATGACCATCAGGAGAAGCTAATTTTTTTTCCGACCATATTTTAATAGAGCCTTGACCTCCCATAGCAGCATATAAATTCCAAAAAGCGCAGCCTGCTTTTAAAGCCGCTCTATGTTGGGCATCAACTATGTAAGGTATTTGAGGATAAGATATATATTTATCTCCAATTTTTCGAGCCATATCTCCTGTGCTTACAACCAAAATACTAGTTTGAGGTGCAGCTTTTTTAAATTTATTAAATAAAGCATAATAAAACTGTTCAACTTTTTGATAATCTATAGAATCGTTAATATAAGGTACTACATTACCTCCATATTGAAAAATAATAAGTTTAGTATTAAGTAGTTTTATTTGAGTTGCTAGATATTCTTGAGCAATATTCATTAATCCAATACCACTATGACCTCTTATAGCAAAATTATCAACCTGTACACCATTATTACCATCTAATAATAAACCATAAAAATCTGGGCTAATATCAGAATAAAATTCTAATCGTAAAGGGTTGAAAGAACTTAATAAATTTAATTTATGAAGATTAAAACCATTTGTTGGTATAAGAGTATCATAATATACATTTGTATAATTTTTATCAGAAACTTTTACAATACAGTATTCAAGGCACTTACCATACATTAAAACCAACTTTTTATATACATAAGATGGCCTTAAATTAATATAAATACTTGCATAATTAGACTTTAAATAAACATTTGAATCCAATTTATTTATAATTGTATCTCTTGTCTTTTGATATTTTTTACAATGATTAAATTTAAAAATTATTCCGCCCATACCATAAAATTCTGAATAATACTTGTTATCAAAAACATTGTATTTACACCAATTATCTGAGCTATTTCTGTAATATGTGACAGGTTCTGCAATGTCAACAAAAGGTATAAAACCTACGCCGGTCCCTCCAAAATAATTTTGAATTTTTTTTCTTAAAACATGTGTAATTCTATCTCCTTCTAACTGAGAATCTCCATAATGAGCAATTCTAACTACACATGAATCTCTTTGACTTAAAACAGCTTCAAAAAATAAATCAAGCGCAAATTGATTATTTCTATTTAAAGGATTATCAAAAAAATTATTTTGCTTATAATTAAGATTTGATAATAAAATTCGTCGCTTAATAAAATGTTTTTGTTCATATTTTTTAATTAAACTATCAGCTAATATATTTTCTTTATTTACATTAAAATCGATCAGTTCAGAAAAAGAATAAAACCTTAATTTTAAACCTAAAATTGATAAATTATTTATAATTTTATTATTAATTGAACAAATAACAAATAAAATCTCTAAAACAATAATAATTAATAAAATCTCCCATACCTTATTATAATGTTTTTGTTTTAATTTTATCATTTCATCAAAAAAAGATTAATAACAAATCTATACTATAGCTTGCGAATATACAGAGTTTTTTATGACATAAAATTATTGTTTTAATTTTATAAAAATTAGTTTGTATTTTTATCAAAAAAACAATTAATTATTTAAGCATGATAAAACATTTATTAATTATTTTTATTATTTTGATTCCAACTCACTTAACTTCATTTTGTCAAGATAAAATACTGTTAATTAATGGAAAAATTTTAACAACCAATAAAATATACAATATTGATAATAAATCAATTGCATTTAAAAAAAATAAAAAGAGTCTTTTTGCTAAAGATACTATAAAAAAAATACCTACTTATTCCGTTTTTTCAATAAAATATTCATCTGAAGAAGAAAAAATAATTTATCAAACTGATTCTACCAAAGGCTTTATTTTAAACACAGCCGATATGAGAGCTTTTATATATGGGGAACAATATGCAAGAATCAAAATTAAAGCTAATACAGCTACTATTATTGGTTTTATATCCGGAGCGATAGGTGGTTATTATCAATTTTGGGGAACCCCTTTACCTGTGGTTACTTCATTATTAATAGGAATACGTTCCCCTAAATGTCCTAAAACTTGCAACTCCTGTGATTTTGAAGATTATCTAAATAATAAATATTTTATAGCTGGCTATCAAGATTATGGAAGTAAGAAAAAAATATCTAATTCTGTAAAAGGAGGTATAGTTGGTTTTTTAACAACTTCTTTAATAATTTCTTATATATCAAACCATAATTGGAAATAAGTCATATTTTGTTATGGGAAGCAGTTTTGAAGATACGCCCATTGAATTTCTTAAAGGAGTAGGACCTAAAAGAGCAGAAATGCTTAGCAAGGAATTATGCATTAGTACTTTTGGAGATTTACTATCTTTTTATCCCTTTCGTTACATAGATAGAAGTAAAATTAATAAAATTGTTGATATTCCAAACAATGAGCAAAACTTTATTCAGCTTAAAGGTAAAATAATATCATTAGAAACTGTAGGACAAAGTAAATCAAAAAGGCTTATTGCAATTTTTAAAGATGATACTGGTGAAATTGAACTTATTTGGTTCCAAGGGTTAAAATGGGTTAAAGAAAAAATAAAACCTAATAAAGAATATATAATTTTTGGTAAACCAACTTTATTTAATAAAAAATATAATATAGCACACCCTGAAATAGAAGAGGTTACAACAGAACAACAAATATTTAAAGGATTACAACCCCTTTACAGTTCAACCGAAAAACTCAAATCAAAAGGATTAGATAGTAAAGGCATAGCAAAATTATCTAAAACTCTTATCGAATTAATTAAAGGTGGTATAAACGAAACCTTGCCAGAATATATAATAAATAAATTCAACTTTATTTCACGTGATGCTGCTCTTACTAATATTCATTTCCCAGAAAATTTATTTTTATTAGAAAAAGCTAGACAGAGATTAAAATTCGAAGAATTATTCTTTATACAATTACGTCTTTTAATGGCCAAATCTATACGCACAAAAAAAAATCAAGGCCATAAATTCACAATTATTGGTAAAAATTTTAATGAGTTTTTTTACAATTATTTACCATTTAACTTAACTAACGCACAAAAAAGAGTTATAAAAGAAATTAGAGCCGATGTAGCTACAGGCAAACAAATGAACCGATTACTTCAAGGCGACGTAGGAAGTGGCAAAACTCTTGTAGCCTTAATGACAATGCTTATGGCTATTGATAATGATTACCAAGCATGTTTAATGGCTCCTACAGAAATACTTGCTATTCAGCATTTTGAAACTATTAAAAAAATGTTGGGCAATATGCCTGTGACAATAGATATTTTAACAGGTTCTACAAAAAACAATAAAAGAAAAATTATACTAGAAAAACTTCTCTCAGGTGAATTAAAAATACTTATAGGAACCCATGCTCTTATTGAAGAAAGTGTTCAATTTAAAAATCTAGGAATAGTAATTATTGATGAACAACATCGATTTGGAGTAGCTCAAAGAGGGCTTATGTGGAAAAAAAATATTATACCACCACATATTTTAGTTATGACCGCTACCCCAATACCACGTACTTTAGCTATGACCTTATATGGTGACTTAGATTACTCTATAATAGACGAAATGCCTCCCGGCCGAAAACCTATAAAAACTATTCACTATTATGATTCTGCAAGATTAAAAGTATTCGGTTTTATGAAAGAAAAAATAAAAGAAGGACGACAGATATATGTTGTATATCCTCTTATTAATGAATCAGAAACTCTTGATTTGAAATATTTGATAGACGGATATGAAAGTATAGTAAGAGAATTTCCCCCTCCTAAATATGCTGTAAGTATTGTGCATGGCAAAATGAAACCTTCCGATAGAGACTATGAAATGCAACGTTTTATTAAAGGAGAAACACAAATAATGGTTGCTACAACT
>DAOTOD010000034.1:0-8050 GCA_035451165.1 Bacteroidales bacterium | reverse complement strand
AGAACCGTCTGTACCACATTCTCCATTTTTATATAATTTATAACCATTAACATTTTCAGTAAATGATTTACTTATACCTTTTACTTTTCCTTTAAAATAATAAGCATCTTCAGGTGGCTCATAAGGAGTTTCATTTTTTTTACAATAAATAAAAATTATAGAAATTGCAAAAAACAAAAAAAATATTAGTAATTTTTTATGATAATTCATAATTTGTTAATTTTCATATTTTAAAATTGAATATCAAAATTAAATTAAAAAAACATTATATAAAATTTTTACGATGAAAAATTTTTTTAGTTTCTAATTAGAAACAACTATCATTAAAATTAATTTTTTATCATTCAAAAGTAAAAGAAAACCAAAATATTTTTGAACTCAATTTTTTTATGCTATTCGTGTAAATATCATTTTCTCTTTTAAGCAAATCTCTTAATCCATAAGACATTTTCATCTCTATCCCAAATTTGAAATATTCAAGGTAAAAGTCAAAACCAGTTCCTAACTCAAAAGCAACATCGTTACGCTTAAGTTTTAATAATACTTCATTAGTTGTTTTTTCTTTTTTATTAGATTGCGAAGCCATATCTATACTATACTTAAACCCACTTAATACATAAACTCTTGTATTTACAAGTCTATTAGTTTTAAATTTTAAATATAACGGCAAATCTATATAAGTAGATTCAACTGTTTTAGTTATCTTTTCTAATATTGAATCTTTAATAACTATTGAATAATTAAGCTTTCTGTCACCAAATGCTAAAGTAGGCAAAAAACGAAGATTTAAATTGTCATGTAGTCTAAGATCACTAACAATTCCTATATTAAACCCCAACTGTGGTATAGGTTCAATAACATATAATGAATCAAATACTCTAAGATCTGGTTGATTTTTAACACTAAAGTTCATTTGATTAAAACCTAAAGTAAAACCAAAATGATATGGACTAACATCAAATTTTGGCAAATTTTCTAATCGTGGTTTTTGAGCTAATAAAATATTATTACACATAAAAAATACTAGCAACGTAGTTAATACAATAAGATAATATCTTCTATAAATCATTTGTTTTTTACATTTTTTTCTTTAATTTAAAATGGCTATAAATTAAGCATAAAACGTTTATAAATTAACTTTATTTTTCTGTTTAAAAGTTAAGAATTTAACCTTTTCACACCCGAATATATTGAAACAATGCCTGCTGTATTTGTATCTATACTTAAATCACAAAAATTTGCTAATCTCATTAAGTCTAAAAAAGCATCACCTTTAGGGAACTCATTAATTGAATTATACAAATAATTGTACGCAACTTTATTATGTGCAACAAACTCCCCTACAATATTTAAAGCATTTTTTACATAATATTTATTTATAAATTTACCTATTATATTATCAGGATAAGAAAACTCTAATATTATTATTTTTGAAGCAGGTTTCAAAATTCTATAAACTTCTTTAAGTGCTTTTAAAGGATTTTCAAAATTTCTAATCCCAAAACTTATAATAGCCAAATCAAACTTATTATTTTCAAAAGGCATATTTTCACAATCTGCTTTTACTAAACTTATTTTATCATTTAACTTATATTTATTGATTTTTAACTGGGCATGCAACAGCATCTTATCTGAAATATCAACAGCTGTGACTCTATTAGCTCCATGAAGGCATAATTTTATAGCTATATCAGCTGTTCCAGTTGCTATATCAATTATTTCGAAGTTTTTGATATTGCCTACTTTTGTAATAGCACTTTCACGCCATTTAGCGTCTATCCCTAAAGTTAATAAATTATTAATAAAATCATACTTATCAGCTATATTATCAAACATTTCACAAATCATATCTTTACTTTTACAAGTATGATTATTAATAAGTTTCATATTAAAAACTATTTTTAAAATTTAAACAATATTTTTTAGCTTCTTCCAATAATAAGTCTTTTTCTATTGGCACTACTCCAACTTTTTCACAAACAATACCTCCTGCCAAGTTAGATAATTCAGCTAAAAGCACAGGCTCTATTTGCAAGGCAATACAAAGTGCAGCCAAACTCACCACAGTATCACCTGCTCCAGAAACATCTGCAATATCACGCAAATGAGCAGGTAAATGTACATTAATGTATTCATCATATTCTTTTTTATAACTTAAATAAATACCTTGCTCCGATAATGTAATTAACAAAATATCTATATTTTGAGCTTTTTGAAATTCTATTATTTTATCTTGAATAATTTTAATATCAAGTATTTCATCATTAACATTAATACCTTCTTTTAATTCTTTTAAATTAGGCTTAAAAAGCTTTATTCCTTTATAAAAATGAAAATTTCTTCTTTTAGGATCCACTGCTACAGGTATGTTTAAGCTATTAGCTTTATTAACCACATAATATATTAATTCTTCATCAATTACACCTTTATTATAATCCTGAAAAATAATTACGTCAGGTTTGTTATTAATACAAAAATCATTGATTTTATTTTTAAGCAATTCTTTATCTGCCATCGAAAGAGAAGTATCTATTTCTTCATCTACCCGCAACATTTGAACATTATTACCAATGATTCTAAATTTAGTAGTAGTAATTCTTTCTTTACTACAAATTATTCCATTTGCATTTAAATTTAATTTCTGCAACATAGTTAAAAATTCATTCCCTCTAATATCATCACCTATTACTGAACATAAATAAGGTTTAGCTCCTAGTGAAGCAATATTAAGAGCCACATTTGCTGCTCCTCCAGGTCGACTTTCTCTTCTTTTTACGGCTACTATCGGCACAGGAGCTTCAGGAGATATTCGCTCTACCTTACCCCATAAATAAGAATCTAACATAACATCTCCTATAATAAGGACTTTTAAATTATTAAATTTTTCAAATATTTTTTCTATATTTTTATCCATAAAATAACAAGTTATAAATGTGTAGCAAAAATAAACAATTTATAATTTGTAAATCATTATAATAATTAAAAGCAGTACTTTTGTATAAAAGTTATTAAGGTAATAAATGCAGGATGACAAATTTGAAATAATGTCCCCAGTTGGTTCTAAAGAATCATTAATAGCAGCAATACAGGGCGGTGCTGATTCTATATACTTTGGCGCAGGTAATTTAAATATGCGATCAAGGTCTTCAGTAAATTTTTCGTTAGATGACATTTATGAAATAGCTTCTATATGTAAGCAAAACAATATTAAATCATATCTTGCCCTTAATGCTGTTTTATATGATGAAGATCTTAAAATTGCTAAAGAAACTGTGCTAAAAGCTAAAGAAGCTGGTATTTCAGCAATTATAGCATCTGATATATCTATAATTCTTTATTCTACTAAACTGGGGATAGATGTTCATCTTTCTACACAATGTAATATTACAAATATTGAAGCTGTAAAATTTTATGCCCAATTTGCTAATGTAATAGTACTTGCCCGAGAACTTAATTTAAAACAAATAAAAAAAATTACTGAAACTATCGATAAAGAAAACATTAAAGGGCCATTAAATGAAAAAATAAAAATAGAAATTTTTGCACATGGAGCCTTATGCATGGCTATATCAGGAAGATGTTATTTAAGTTTACATACCTTTAATGCATCAGCCAATCGAGGAGCTTGTTATCAACCATGCCGAAGGCCATATAACGTAATATCAAATGACAATAACTTTGAATATAAAATTGACAATCCATATATTTTATCACCTAAAGATCTTTGCACAATAGATTTTTTAGATAAAATAAAAGATGCTGGAGTAAAGATTTTAAAAATAGAAGGTAGAGGACGCTCTCCCGAATACGTTAAAACTGTGACTCAATGCTATAAAGAAGCTTCAGAAGCTTTAGCAAATGGTACATATAATACAGATAAAATAAATGTATGGAAAGAAAAATTAAAAAATGTTTATAACCGTGGCTTTTGGCAAGGATATTATCTAGGAGAAAAAATGAATGACTGGAATACTACAAGCGGAGGATCACAAGCTAGTAGAAAAAAATTTTTTATAGGTAAAATAGAAAATTTCTTCTCCGATATTAGTGTTGCTCAAGTAAATATTGAAACAGGTACATTAAATAAAAATGATGATATCATTATTATTGGTAAAACTACAGGAGTAGTTGAAATGAAATTACCCGCAATAGTTGTTGATAACAGATATGATGTTACAGCTAAAAAAGGAGATAAATGTACTTTTAAAACTAATGTCTTAGTTAGAAGAGGCGACCAAGTATATAAGCTTATTAATCAAAACGAGAAATATCAAGAATAATAAATTAAATTATGAATATGTACAGATATATTTATAAACTTTTACATTATATTAATTTAGAAAGTGATATCGATGATTTCGAAACAATTCATAAAAATATAGAAAAAGACATTACTTTTAAAGGTACTAACTTATGGATTTTAGCTTTCGCTATTATAGTAGCGTCAGTAGGGCTTAATATGAACTCAACTGCTGTAATCATAGGAGCAATGCTTATTTCTCCATTAATGGGTCCTATAATTGGAATAGGCTATAGCATAGCTACATATGATTTCCTTCTACTAACAAAATCATTAAAAAATTTTTTATTCGCCATTATTGCAAGTTTAATAGCTTCAACAGCCTATTTCATGTTAAGCCCAATATATACAGCACATTCTGAATTATTAGCGCGTACAAGCCCATCTATATATGATGTTATTATAGCACTTTTTGGAGGATTAGCTGGTATAATTGCTATAAGTAGCAAACACAAAGGTAACGTTATCCCCGGTGTTGCTATTGCAACTGCACTCATGCCCCCACTATGCACAACAGGCTATGGAATAGCTACAGGTCAATTAAATTACTTCTTAGGAGCTTTCTATTTATTTATTATCAACTCCGTATTCATTGCTATAGCTTCCATGATTATATCCAAACTATTAAATTTCCCTTTAAAAGGCATTGTTAGTAAGCCTCACAAAAAAAGACTCAATAGAATAATAATATCAATAATTATAATTGTTTTGATACCAAGCATATACTTAGGCTACAAACTTGTACAAAAAGAAAAATTTACAACCAACTCTAATAAATTCATTAATAATGTAAATACAATTGATAATAGTTATTTATTAAAATATGACATTAACCCTACTCAAAAAATTATAAAACTTACATATGGTGGACAACCATTAACTAAAGAACAACAAAAAAATATATTACAAAAAGCATTAGATTTTTCATTAGAAAAAGCTACTATTGAATTTACTCAAATAATACCTAATAATGACCTAACTCAAAGTAATAATATTCAACATTATCAAAATGAAATAAATAATCTAAAAATTTTATTACAACAAAAAAACTTACAATTAGATAGCTTAAAAAATAAAAACTTAATAGGTCAAGAAATTTTTAAAGAACTACAAGTCTTATACCCACAAATTGTTAACTTTATTTATGGTGAAACATATAAATATGAAAATATTAATAATAAAAATACTCCTGATAAACTTAATTTAATTATAATCAAAACAAATAGTATTTTACCAAAAATTGATAAAATAAAAATTGAAACATGGTTATCGATAAAGCTAAAATCTCAAAATATCAAATTGATTTTTGAAGAAAATTAATACCTTTATAACTTAATTTTTAATTATACAATTAAGTAAGTATGTACGAAAAAATATTTTTAATAGTAATTATTACTCTTTACTTATTTATAGTCATAACTGTAGGTTTTTTAATAGGAAGAAAAGTTAAAACTGCTTCTGATTATGCTATAGCCGGAAAATCGCTCCCTGGATGGGCAGCTGCTTTATCCGAAAGAGCTACAGGTGAATCATGCTGGGCATTGCTCGGATTACCTGGAGCTGCATATGCAATCGGATTAACAGAATTATGGACAGCCATTGGCTGCACTCTAGGAATACTTATAAGCTGGATTTTTATAGCTAATAAAATACAGGAACAAGCAAAAATATATGAAGCTAATACTTTTATGGACCTAATATCAAAAAGATATGGTAAGCCTGGACAAATAATACAAACAATAGGTAGCCTTATTATAGCATTTTTCTTCTTTTTCTATATTGGCGCTCAATTTATTGGAGGCGGCAAAACTATGAACCAAATCTTTCAAATAGATATTATCAGTAGTATCATAATGATATCTATCTTTGTTTTGCCATATACAATATACGGAGGTTTTAAAAGTGTAGTCTATACAGATGTCATACAAGCTATAATAATGATAACTACCCTTATTGTTACACCTATAATAGGTATTTATTATATTCATAATAACACTGATGTATATGCAACAAATATCTACGAAGCTCTTAAATATTCAGGGCCACAATATACAAGCTTAACAGGACTTGCAAAAGGTTTTAATGCTGGTATCGCTATAATAAGCGGTTTTAGTTGGTTATTCGGATACCTAGGGGGTATGCCTCAATTAACCACACGTTTTATGGCTATAAAAGATAAAAAACAAACAAAACAAGCTCGAAATATAGGTATAATATGGACACTAACCGCATACACCGGCGCACTTATAATAGGATGGCTAGGGCTTGCTATTTTTGGACCTAATCATTTTATTGATAGAGAAGCAATTATGCCAGCTGTAATAATGAAATTATTTAATCCTTTTATAGGTACTATTCTTCTTACCGGCGTATTTGCAGCTATTATTTCTACCGCAAATTCTTTACTTATTCTTGCTTCTACCGAAATAAGTGAAATACTTATTAAAACTAAATTAAATTTACTTAATTCTCTCTCTAACTTGAATATATCTAGAATAATTACAACTATCATCTCTCTTTCAGCTTTAATTTTTGCTTTAACTACTACAGAACATTTAGTATATAATATTGTTAAATACGTATGGGCAGGAATAGGTGATACTTTCTCAGTAATCATGTTGCTTACTATTTTCTGGAAACGATATCATGCTAAAGCCGTTATGTGGACAATGATTGTAGGAATGACTTTTACAATAATATGGATACAAACCCCTTATGAAAAATATATAAGTTGTTTAATACTTACTTTTTTAGTCGCTCTTTTAACTGCAATAATAACAACCTTTTTAATAAAAAATTATAGCTATAAAACTCAAACAAAAACCTTATGAATAATGATTTAAATGAAATATTCGAAGAAGGTCAAAAAGTCATTTTTAAAATTATTCGTACTGTTGTCATGCCTGACAATTATGAATATTTCATACTCGAAAGCCCTAAAGGAAATAAACATCTTTTAAAAAAATCATATTACAAGCAATACAACTTAAAAGAAAATTCATATATAGAATGCATTATAGATAAAATTAATTGTAATGGAAAAATATTCATTGAACCTAAACACCCATTCTATGAAATAGGTAAACAATATAATTTTACCGTAATAAATAAATTCATAAAAGAAGAAAAAACAGGTCAGATAATAAAAGGTTATATAGTTGAAGATATTTTTCATAACAAAATCTCGGTTGTAAACCAATCTTTGAATAATGATAACACTAATCTACCTTCAAATTTAAATTGTAAAGTTGTAAAAATAAAAAAAGGTCTTCCCTATCTTACTCTACCTGAAACTGAATTATTATATAACCAAAAATATTTATATTGTAAAATTATTGATAAAATTAATATAAATTCTGACGAATCATATTTTGTAATTAATGATGATAAAGGAGCTATATATTATTTAAGGGTAGAAGATTATGAACACTTTAATTTTAACATAAGTGATATTATTAAATGTTTAATTATAGATCTTGATGAATTAGGTAGATTTGTATTAGAACCAGTTAATCCATTTTATGAAATAAATAAAATTTATCAATTCAAAGTAAAAAAATGGATAGAAGAAAAAACTGAGCAAGGAGAAATACGTAAAATACTTATAGTAAAAGATATTTTAAACAAAGATGCAAGAGTTTTTTTTAAGCAATATAATGAAAGTATTATATTGAAAATTAAAGAAAATGATATTATAAATTGCTCTGTTAAACGATATAAAAAAGGGCAATTACAATTGCAATTTCACAG
>DAOTOD010000033.1:0-8109 GCA_035451165.1 Bacteroidales bacterium | reverse complement strand
TTATAAAGTATTTTTTTAAATATAAATAAGCATTTGCTATAATGCTAATGTAATTATTATCATTATTCATTTTCAATACAATTTTTTAAATTTATTAGCAAAGTTAAAAATATGTAGGTTAATAAAACAATATTGTTTTTTTATAAAATTTAAATTACGTTTGTCATTAATTTTAAAATTATTAATGATATGAAAATTACTGTAGTTGGAACAGGTTATGTTGGTCTTGTAACAGGCACTTGCTTTGCAGAAATAGGAATTAATGTTTATTGTGTTGATATTGATGAAAATAAAATCAATAATTTACAACAGGGAATAGTTCCTATATATGAACCAGGTTTAGATAAACTTATTGAAACTAACACTAAAAAAGGGAGGTTACATTTTACTACTAAGCTTACTGAGGCATTACAAGCATGTGAAGTAGTGTTTATAGCTGTTGGCACACCACCTGATGAAGATGGAAGTGCTGACTTATCACATGTTCTTGGAGTAGCATCAGAAATAGGTAAATATATGCAAAATTATATGCTAGTAGTTACTAAAAGTACTGTGCCTGTTGGTACGGCTTGCAAAGTTAAAGAAACTATTTCTAATGAACTTAAAAAAAGAAATCTTAATATACCGTTTGATATAGCATCAAATCCTGAATTCCTTAAAGAAGGAGCTGCAGTTGAAGATTTTCTTAAACCCGATAGAATTGTTATAGGTGTAGAATCTAACAGAGCTAAAGAATTAATGAGCAAACTGTATCAGCCATTTGTACTCAATGGGCATCCTGTAATATTTATGGATATCCCTTCAGCCGAAATGACTAAATATGCAGCTAATGCTATGTTAGCTACAAAAATAAGTTTCATGAATGATATTGCTAACTTATGTGAAATTGTTGGAGCTAACGTTAATCTAGTAAGAAAAGGTATAGGAAGTGATAGTCGCATAGGGAATAAATTTATTTATCCAGGCATAGGATACGGAGGTAGTTGCTTCCCTAAAGATGTTAAAGCACTTATTAAAACAGCCCAAGAAAATAATTATAATTTAAGAATATTACAGGCTGTTGAAGCTGTAAATAATGACCAAAAAACTATCTTATTAAAAAAATTAAAAAAACATTTTAAATCACAAATTAAAGACTTAAATATTGCCATATGGGGATTATCTTTTAAACCTTTAACCGATGATATACGTGAAGCTCCATCTTTAGTAATTATTGAAAAACTAATACAAGAAGGAGCTAACGTAATCGCTTATGATCCGGAGGCTATTCATGAAACAAAGAAAAAATTTGGTAATTCTATTAAATATGCTTCTAATCCTTATGAAGCACTTAACAACGCTGATAGTATGATGCTATTAACTGAATGGCATGAATTTCGTTTTCCCGACTGGAATAAAGTAAAAAAAATAATGAAACAGCCTGTTATTTTTGATGGTAGAAATATATATGATGGCGAAATTTTAAAAAAATCAGGGTTTATTTATTATGGTATAGGAGTATGATAAATTCATTATATGCGTAAACGTATTCTTGTTACCGGCGGAGCCGGATTTTTAGGTTCACATCTTTGCGAACGATTGCTTAATGAAGGCAATGAAGTGATATGTCTTGATAATTATTTTACGGGAGCAAAACAAAATATTATACATCTTATTGATAATCCTTATTTTGAGCTTATACGACACGATGTCACTATACCTATATTTTTAGAAGTAGATGAAATATATAATCTTGCATGCCCAGCATCTCCCGTTCATTATCAATATAATGCTATTAAGACTATAAAAACCTCAGTAATGGGCGCAATAAATATGTTAGGGCTTGCAAAACGTATTAAAGCAACTATATTACAAGCATCAACAAGTGAAATATATGGAGACCCAGAAGTTCATCCTCAACCAGAAAGTTATTGGGGACATGTTAACCCTATAGGTTTAAGAGCATGCTATGACGAAGGTAAAAGATGTGCTGAAGCTTTGTTTATAAATTACTATCGCCAAAACAATGTTAAAATAAAAATTGTAAGAATTTTTAATACTTATGGTCCTAGAATGCATCCTAATGATGGAAGAGTAGTCTCAAATTTTATAATACAAGCTCTTAAAAATCAAGATATTACAATATACGGCAATGGCTATCAAACACGTAGTTTCTGTTATGTTGATGATTTAATAGAAGCAATGATACGTATGATGAAAAGTGATGATAATTTTATCGGGCCAGTTAATATAGGTAATCCCTCAGAATTTAAAATTATAGAATTAGCAAAAAAAATTATAGAATTAACTGGTTCTAAATCTAAAATTATTCATTTACCTTTACCTTCCGACGATCCTATGCAACGTCAACCTAATATATCATTAGCTAGAGAAAAATTAAAATGGGAACCTAAAGTATCTATTGATGAAGGACTTATTAAAACTATAGAATATTTTAAAAAAATAATTTAATATTTAATTAAATTATTGAAAAACAATATCTTCTATTACTTTACCGCCTGCTTCTTCATTAAGTTTTTGAATAAGATCAGTTTTATGATAAGATAATTCATGTCTTAATGGAGCTGATTTACATTTTACAAATAAAATTTTATTTTTAATTGATAAACCTGAAGTTAAATTACTTACTATGGTCCCTGTAATTTTCTCCCAACTATTAATAAGTCTTACTTCCATTAACTTATCTTTGATCCCATAAGCATTTAAAAGTAAATTTATAGCTTCTGCTATCGTCAATTCATTTGTCTTTCTTTTCATTTATATATATGATTAAAAAGTATAAAATATAAAATTTATCATTTTAATGACAAGAATTTTTATCTATTTGTTATTAATTTACCATTATGTATATTAAAAATTTTATGGTCAGTATTATATATTTGAAAAATTTTATTTATTCTATATATTTGTGTATCAGTAATAAATACTTGCCCAAATTTTTCTCTACTAACTATATTTATCAATTGACTTACTCTCAAATCATCTAGTTTATCAAATATATCATCAAATAACATAATAGGTTTAACTCCAGCACTTTCGTATGTATAATCAAATTGTGCTAGTCGCATAGCCAAAATATATGATTTTTGTTGTCCTTGTGAACCAAAAATTTTCAAATTCATATTCCCAAGTTTAAAATTAATATCATCTTTATGTATTCCTGTTGTAGTATATTCAAAAGCTTTATCTTTATCGAAAGATTCCTTTAAAAGAGTATCAAATGATTTAGTAAATAATTGACTTTCATAATCCATATAAACTTGTTCTTTAGAATTAGATATAAAGTTATAATATTCATTAAATACACCAATAAAGTTATTTATAAATTTTTTACGTTTTTCAAAAATTATGGTACCATATTTTATCAAATGTTCATCCCAAACCTCTAAAATAGAATAATTAAATGTTTGTTTATTTTGTGAATATTTTTTAAGTAAGGTGTTTCTTTGCAATAAGGCTTTATTATAATTGATTATAGCATTTAAATAATTTTTATCAAATTGTGATATTATTCTATCAATAAATTTGCGTCTTTCTTCGCTTCCTCCATTAACTAAATTTTGATCTGACGGAGAGACCATTATTACAGGATATAAACCTATATGTTCCGATAATCTAGAATATTCTTTACCGTTTACTTTAAATATTTTTTTATAATTTTTGCGCTGTACACATTGTACTTTATCATCTATGTTTTCTTCATTTTTATTAAATATACCTGTTATCGAAAAAAAAGTTTCTCCATTTAATATATTTAAGGTATCGATAGAATTAAAATAACTTTTACAAAAAGAAAGATAAAAAACAGCATCTAATAAATTAGTTTTACCTACACCATTATCTCCAATAAAACAATTTATTTTAGGCGAAAATTCCAAAGTTAAATTTTCGTAGTTCTTAAAATTAACTAAAATCATTTTTTTTAAATACATTGAATAATAAGTATAATAAAAAGAGTGTCAAAATTAATTATAATTTTGCTTATGAATTGAATATAATATTGAAGATTAAACATAATTAATCTTTAATACATCTAACAGAAAAACCAAAACTTTTCAAAGCTATATCTAATCCACAATTGTTATTGTTTTCAAGATAAAAATATCGAGCTTGATCATAAGAAGTAGGCGTTATTGTCCACCAACCAGCTTTATACAACAAAAAAGCAAAAGTAGGGAAATCATTTCTAAATCCTCCAGGCAAAGCTGTAAATCCACTACTATTGTTACTATTACCATTTTCTATCCATCCTTCAGTTGCTTTAATTTTTTGCCCTGTAGAATTAGTACTTCCTCCTAAATAAGCCATCATAATAGCCCATTCAGAACTCGAAGGAATATGCCATCCTTCTGGAGCAAGACCACGATAATCAGTAACAGCATACCAATTATATAATTTACCATATATTTTACCGTTAGCTGTATCATTATTATAATAGCACCAAGCAGGTTTTTTTTCTTTGGCTGCTTTAATCCATTCTTCGTTAGTTTTTGCTTCCATTATAGGATCTCCATTCCTAAAATGACTAACATTAAGATTTTCAGCCAGCCAAATTTGATTACCTATTTTAACTGTTTTATAAGTTTGACCATCTACATCTGTAACTTGAGCATGAATATTATTAAATAATATCATTAATATTATTAAACCATAATATAGTTTCATAAGGCATTAAATTTTAATGTTTTAAAATTAAAGATAATAAGAAAATAAATTAATTAAATTTATTTAATAAAAATTTTTGCTAAATAAATTAATTCTAAAATGTTGAAATTAAAAGATTATACAAAAGACAATATTGATTTTTTAATAATATCAATAGCTTCCATTAATTGTTGTTCTGTAATAATTAATGGCGGTGCAAAACGTATTATATGTTCATGAGTTGGCTTTGCTAATAAACCATTTTCTGCCATTTTAATACAAACATCCCAGGCTACTTTACCTTTATATGGTTTAATTACAATAGCATTTAATAAGCCTTTCCCACGTACTAATTCAACCATAGGTGTATTAAGTTTATTAAGTTCTTCACGAAATAATTTTCCTAATCTATCTGCATTTTCAGCTAATTTTTCTTCTTGAACAACTTGTAAAGCAATAACAGCAACACGTGCAGCAATAGGATTACCTCCAAACGTAGAACCATGCTGGCCAGGTTTTATGCAAAGCATAATATCATCATTAGCAAGTACTGCCGAAACAGGATATACTCCTCCTGATATAGCTTTACCTAAAATAAGTATATCAGGCTTCACATTTTCATGGTCACAAGCTAACATTTTCCCTGTACGAGCTATACCGGTTTGTACTTCATCAGCTATAAAAAGTACATTTTTCGACTTACATAACTGATAAGCCTTAGCAAGATAACCTTCGTCAGGTACATAAACCCCTGCTTCACCTTGTATAGGCTCAACTAAAAAACCTGCAATATTATTATTATCTAAGGCTTTAGCAAGTGCATCTATATTATTATAAGGAATAGTAATAAAACCTGGCGTATAAGGCCCATATTCTTTATATGCTTCAGGATCCGATGACATACTAATAATTGTAATAGTACGCCCATGAAAATTATTTTCACAAACAATAATTTTAGCTTCATTTTCAGGTATCCCTTTTTTTAAATATGCCCATTTACGGCAAAGTTTAATAGCCGTTTCAACTGCCTCAGCACCAGTATTCATAGGCAACACCTTATCAAACCCAAATAACTCAGTAACATATTTTTCAAAAGGACCTAAAGCATCATTATAAAAAGCTCTTGAAGTTAATGTTAATGTTTTAGCTTGATTAATAAGTGCTTCTACAATGCGTGGATGACAATGTCCTTGATTAACAGCCGAATATGCCGATAAAAAATCAAAGTACTTTTTACCTTCAACGTCCCATAAATAGACACCTTCTCCTTTATTTAGCACTACAGGCAAAGGATGATAATTATGAGCACCATAATGCTTTTCCATCTCTATAGCCTGGGCTGAACTTGTAATTTTAACAACTTTTTGCAGCATATTATTGTTTTTTATTTATTTGCAAAATTATTAGTTTTATTTAAAGAAAAAAATATTTAAAACTTATTTAAATAAAAAAGGTTAATTTAAAAATCTTAACACACAATGATTATAGAAAATGTAGAAATTATTGATATTGCTAATGACGGGAATGCTATAGGTAAATATAACAATATAGTAATATTTATTAAAAATGCAGTACCTGGTGATGTTGTTGACGTTAAAATTTTGAAAAAGAAAAAAAACTTTTGGGAAGGAACTATTGAAAAAATTCACAAAGAAAATAAACTCCGTTCTATCCCCTTTTGTAGTCATTATGGAATTTGTGGTGGCTGTAAGTGGCAACACATGACTTACGAAGGACAATTATATTTTAAACAAAAACAAGTAAAAGATGCTTTTAAAAAAATAGGTGGTGTATTGCCCCAAAATATTATACCTATATTACCATCTCCTATTACTAAAGAATATCGAAATAAACTTGAATTTACTTTTTCTACAAATAAATGGACTAATAATTACGAAACAGATAAAACTCTTAATAATAATGACAACCTAGCTCTTGGTTTTCATATAGCAGGGATGTTCAATAAAATTGTTGATATAGAAAAATGTTATCTTCAAAATACTTTTTCTAATAATATAAGATTAACTATTAAAAATTTAGCAATAAAATTAGGATTAAGCTTTTATAATATAAAAGAATCAAAAGGATTACTCAGAAACATTATTATTAGAAATACTCTAGATGATCAATGGATGCTTATTGTAGTATTTGGGTATAACGATACACAAGCTATAGAATTATTATTAAAAAATATTAAAACTTCCCTCCCCAACCTCACTTCTTTAATGTATGTAATTAATAGCAAAAAAAATGATTCAATAACTGATTTACCTGTTTATTTATATTATGGCAAAGATTATATAACAGAAACACTAGAAAATTTAATATTTAAAATAGGCCCACTATCATTTTTTCAAACAAATTCAATTCAAGCTGCAAGATTATATTCAATAGTAAAAAACTTCGCAAATCTATCAGGCAATGAAATAGTATATGATTTATATACAGGAATTGGAACTATAGCAAATTTTATTGCTTCTCATACATATAAGATAATAGGCATTGATAATATTGAACCTGCTATTAAAGATGCAAGGGAAAATTCTATGTTTAATAAAATAAAAAATACAACTTTTATAACTGGTGATATTGCAAAAATTTTTAATAACGAACTTATTAATACCTATGGTTCGCCTGATGTTGTGATTACAGACCCCCCACGTTCAGGAATGCATCCTAAAGTAATAGAACAATTATTAAAAGTACAACCTACAAAAATAATTTATGTTAGTTGTAACCCTGCAACACAATCACGCGACATAGCAATGCTTAAACAAATTTATAGCATTAATAAAACACAAGCAGTAGATATGTTCCCTCATACTTCACATGTAGAAAATGTAGCACTATTGATAAAAAATTAATTTTGCAATTTCTTCAGGTGAAAGATTATCAGCTTTTATGATAACATCAGCGAGTAAGTAATACTTTTCCCTCTCTTTAAGTTGCTCTTTAACAAAGTTTAACAATTCTTTACCGTATAAATTGTTTACTAAAGGTCTTGTAACTTTATAATTTTCTATTCTGTTTGCTAATGTTTCAGCTGATAATTTCAAATAAATAACCTCCCCTGATTTTTGCATTAGCAATAAATTATTATTAAAACATGGTGTCCCCCCACCACATGATATGATATTATACTTATTTTCTTTTATTAGTAATCTCAGGCTATCTGTTTCTATATTGCGAAAATATTGTTCACCATATTTAAAAAAAAATTGATTAATACTTAACTTATATTTATCAACAATGTAATCATCTAAATCACAATATTTTTTCTCCATCAACTTTGACAAAGCAATAGCTGTGGTTGTTTTGCCCGAGCACATATATCCTATTAAGAAAAACATAAATAAACAAAAAGTTGATACCAAATTACGAAAATATTTTTTTAAACAGTTTCATTTTAAATAAATGTTTCTAATTAAATTATTTATATGTAATTTTGTTTGTTTTTATTTTATT
>DAOTOD010000032.1:0-8249 GCA_035451165.1 Bacteroidales bacterium | reverse complement strand
CATTGTTTATAACGCAACTATATAAAGGTATTGATATTTCGCAGTAAGTAAAAGCATATAAAGCGTCTATTGTAGTATCGGGAGAAATACCTGGTGCTAATTGTATTAATATTTCTACATTTTCAGCTGTATTATCTTCTATTTTTTTTATTTTTATCTTACCTTTTTCATTAGCAGATATTATAGAATCTATAAGTGTATTTGTAGTTATGCCATAAGGTAATTCTGTAATTACAAGTGTTTTGTTGTCTAATTGGTTTATTTTAGCTCTAACTCTTACTTTACCACCTCTTAAGCCATCATTATATTTAGATATGTCTATCATTCCTCCTGTAGGGAAATCAGGATATAATTGAAAAGGTTCGTTTTTAAGGCATGCAATAGAGGCATCGATTAATTCAATAAAATTATGTGGTAATATTTTAGAAGCTAAGCCAACAGCGATACCTTCTACACCAAGTGCTAAAAGCAAAGGGAATTTTACAGGTAAATTAATAGGTTCCTTATTTCTTCCATCATAAGATAATTTCCATTGAGTAGTTTTAGGATTAAAAACAACTTCGAGAGCAAATTTTGATAAACGGGCTTCAATGTATCTAGATGCTGCAGCACTATCACCAGTATATATATTTCCCCAATTACCTTGAGTATCTATCAGTAGTTCTTTTTGGCCTAGTTGTACTAAAGCTTCTCCTATAGAAGCATCACCATGAGGATGATACTTCATTGTGTTACCGATGATATTTGCAACTTTATTAAATCTGCCGTCTTCTATTTCTCTCATAGCATGAAGGATACGCCTTTGAACAGGCTTTAATCCATCAATTATGTCAGGTACAGCTCTTTCTAAAACTACATAAGAAGCATAATCAAGAAACCAATTTTTGTACATATCAGGTAATAAAGTTATATGCTGAGTATCATTAGTATTATTGTCTGTAGTTTCTTTATTAATATTTTTTTCTTGATTAATTTCTTCGGGCATCTTAAATAAAATAATAAATTAGCATACAAAAATATCTGTTTTTATTTAAGTGTAGGTATTGATTTAATGTTTAATTTTATAGTTACAAATTTATTATACAAAAGTTATTGAATGTCAAATAAAAATCATTTAGAAATAGAAAGAAAATTTTTAGTAGATTGTCAAAAATGGTTATTGCTTGATAAACCTAAAAGTATTAAAATTATTCAGGGATACATTAGTAAAAATGTGAGAGTAAGAATTACTGATAATAAAGCTATGCTAACAATAAAGGGTAAAAGGAAAGGTATAAGTAGGTTAGAATTTGAATATGTCATTCCTTTAGAAGATGCTGAATTACTTATTAAAGAATTTACTAAACAACAAATTTTTAAAAAAAGATTTAAAATATTTTATGAAGATCATTTATGGGAAATTGATGAATTTGAAGGAGAAAATGAAGGATTAATATTGGCAGAAGTTGAATTAGAGGATAAAAATGAATATTTTAAAAAACCTTCTTGGGTAAGTGAAGAAGTTACTTACGACAAACGTTATTATAATGTTTATTTAGCAAAAAAACCTTACAAAATGTGGGATAAGAGATGATGCTTTTATCTTAGTCTATCAGCAGCTCTCACTTTTTCTTCATCTTTTTTAATATTTTTATTTGCTAAAAAGATCAATAACATCATTATAAAAGGTAATAGTGAACCTAATTTATAATGTGAAAAAGTTTCATATTCTTTAGCTGCTTTCTCGGTTAGCCAGTAAATTCCTATTAATAACAATGCATTAAATAAAAAATTAAATGCATTTAAACGCATTTGTAGTATTCTGTTTTTATATTTAAATATGGTGATTAATGATAGAGCTAGTATAGCAACATTTAAAATTATAATTATGTACATAAGAAAAGTAGCTGACGCTAGTAATTGATTAATGTTAGTTAAATATAAAGTTATTATTGTTTCTTTTGGGTAAGCTGCAAAAGGGAAAAAATAAATTAAAATACTTAAAATAGCTACTAATGTTAAATATAAACTTTGAATTCTTTGTAACATAATAAATAAGTTTTTAATTAATTTATACTGCAAAGATAATGTTAAAAAAATAAAAACTGATTTGTCAAATTAATTAGTCTTAACCTTAAAACTTTAACTTTTCTTTTCTGTAACTTTGCAGGCTTATTTATAACTTAGTAATGAAAGTAGAAGGGCTTATAAATTTATATAAGAAAAGTGAAAATATTTTTAAAATAGTTGATTTTATTAATTTAAATAAAAGGGCATTTATAAATTTAAGTGGTTTAAATGGTTCGTCTATTGCTTTTGTTGCAGCTGCCGTTATTAAAAGTGTTGAAAAATCACATGTTTTTATTCTTTCCGATAAAGAAGAGTCTGCTTTTTTTTATAATGACTTAGAAGCTCTTTTTAAAGATATTAATTTAGATTTTTTTAGAAAAAAAATATTATTCTTCCCTACTTCTTACAATAAATCAAGTGATTTTAATAATATTGACCAAACTAATTTATTGCAACGTACCGAGGTGCTAAAACGTTTTCAATCAAGAAAAGAAAGTTCTATAATTGTTACTTATCCTGAAGCCCTTTGTGAAAAAGTTGTCACAGCAAGTTCTTTAAAAAAGAATACTTTTAAATTAGCTATTAATGAAAATATACCATTATATTTCTTAGTAGAACTACTTTCAGAATATGGATTTTTAAAGGTTGATTTTGTAGTTGAGCCCGGTCAATATGCAGTGCGCGGGGGTATTATAGACGTTTTTTCTTATTCTAATGATAAACCCTATCGAATAGAATTTTATGATGATAAAATTGCTTCTATTAGGACTTTTGACCCTGCTACTCAATTATCGTTTGATGAACTTTCTCATATTACTATAATTTCTAATATTTTATCTAGCAATACATCCTATAAAGAAAGAATTTCTTTTCTCGATTTTTTGAATGGTGAACCTGTATTGTGGGTAGACAATATTAAATTTGTTGGTGATAAGATTAATAATGAGATTACAAACATATTATCTAAAAAAGAAAATCAGGAAGATTTAATTGACGAAGGTAATATTGAAAATACTGTACTTATTAACAAAGACGATTTTTTTAATGATATTAAGAAATATAACTTAATAGAATTTAACAGCAAAACTTATAATCAATATTTTATAAGACTTGAATTTGAAACATCTCCACAGCCTTCTTTTAATAAAAATTTTACTTTACTTTTTGATACAATGGCTGACAATTATGCAAATGGATACCAAAATTTTATATTAACTTCTTCATATAGTCAAGCAAATAGATTTAAGGCTATTTTAGAAGATTTAAAAGCTGATAATAAAATTGATGTTGATGATTTTTATATAACCGTTCCAGTTGATATTAGCAAAGGATTTTATGATAAAACATTAAAATTAGCTTGTTTTACTGATCATCAAATATTTGAAAGGTACCATAGATATAGACTTAAGGATAATTATGATACTAAACAATCTATTACAATAAAAGAGTTATATAATCTTAATCCCGGTGATTATGTAACTCATATTGACCATGGTATCGGTCGCTTTGCTGGGCTAGAAAAAATCGAAATAAATGGTAAATTACAAGAAGCTATAAAGTTAGTATATCAAAACAATGATTTGTTATATGTTAGTATACATTCTTTGCATAGAATAGCAAAATATGTAGGGAGGGAGGGGGTAGTTCCTACATTAGATAAATTAGGCGGTAATATATGGACTAAAATAAAAAATAGAACAAAACAGAGAGTTAAGGATATAGCTAAAGATTTGATAACATTGTATGCTAAAAGACGCCTTTCTAAAGGTTTTGAATTTAGCCCAGATACTTATTTACAACATGAACTTGAAGCATCTTTTTTTTATGAAGATACTCCCGATCAAATAAAAGCTACTGCTGAAGTTAAAAAAGATATGGAAGCCCCATATCCTATGGATAGACTAATATGTGGTGATGTGGGCTTTGGCAAAACGGAAATAGCTATACGAGCCGCATTTAAAGCTGTTGCCGACAATAAGCAAGTAGCTGTACTTGTACCAACAACTATTTTAGCTTTACAACATTTTAAAACATTTTCTGAACGATTGAAAAATTTACCTTGTAAAATAGAATACTTGAATCGTTTCAAATCAAAAAGTGAACAAAAAAACATTATCCAAGATATTAAAAGTGGTAAAATTGATATTATTATAGCTACAACTAGACTTTTAAGTAAGGATATTGAATTTAAAGACCTTGGTTTACTTATAGTTGATGAAGAGCAAAAATTTGGTGTGGCAGATAAAGAAAAATTAAGACAATTACGCGTTAATATTGATACTTTAACTCTAACTGCTACACCTATACCACGAACTTTGCAACTTTCATTAATGGGTGCAAGAGACCTTTCTATACTTAAAACACCTCCCCTTAATCGTTATCCTATTAAAACAGAACTTTGTAGTTTTGATGAAGAAGTTATAAAAAATGCTATTAATTATGAAATTTCAAGAGGAGGACAAGTTTTTTTTGTCCATAACCGCATAGAAAATATTGTCGATGTGGCTAAAATTATTCAAAAATTTTGTCCTTACGCTAATATTGCTGTAGCTCATGGTAAATTAAATGGCAATAGCCTGGAAAAAATAATGCTTGATTTTATTGAAGGTAAGTATGATGTGCTTGTTTCCACAACAATAATTGAATCAGGATTAGATATACCTAATGCTAATACTATCATAATTAATGATGCCCATAATTATGGACTTAGTGATTTACATCAATTGCGTGGTAGAGTTGGACGAACAAACAAAAAAGCCTTTTGCTATCTTTTATCTCCACCATTAGCATCACTTAGTAACGAAGCTCGAAAACGACTTAAAGCTATGGAAGAATATTCGGAACTTGGCAGCGGTTTCAATATAGCTATGAGAGATCTTGATATAAGAGGTGCAGGTAATATATTAGGTGCTGAACAAAG
The DNA here is from genome assembly GCA_035451165.1 of Bacteroidales bacterium. GTDB lineage: Bacteria > Bacteroidota > Bacteroidia > Bacteroidales > JAKIYJ01 > JAKIYJ01. The sequence continues at coordinate 3,280 of DAOTOD010000032.1, read as the reverse complement.
TGGTTTTATATCAGAAATAGGCTTCGAAATGTATCAAAAAATTCTAGATGAAGCTATTAATGAGTTAAAGGAAACTGAATTCTCTGAACTTTTTGTTGATGAAAAAGATAAAAGTTTTGTTAAAGAATGCTATATAGAAACAGACTTAGAACTGATGATACCTGATTATTATGTTAGTAATATGTCAGAACGAATTAGATTATATAAGGAACTTGATAATATAGAAAATGAAAATGATTTACAAAATTTTGCTAATCAACTTATAGATAGGTTTGGAGCAATACCTTCCCCTACATTAGAATTGTTTAATATAGTTAAATTGAGATGGTTAGCTCGTAAACTTGGTTTTGAAAAAATTATACTTAAAAATAATAAAATGACTTTGTTTTTTATAGCTAACCAACAATCAGGTTATTTTGCAACCAAAGAGTTTAAAATAATACTGGAATGGATTAATAAACAAGTAGTTAATTGCAGACTTAAACAAAACAAAGATAAATTATCGATAGAAATAAATAATGTTCTTTCAGCCGCAAATGCACTTAAAATTTTTATTGATTTAGAAGAATCTATCTTAAAAACACTAGATGAATTAAAAACTAACAATTAATATTCGGTTCAAATTAATTGTTACAAAGTTTTTTGATACAAGTAAAAATCTTAAAATTATTAACGAGCTTTTTTTGTACATTTGCTAAATTATAAATGTTATACTAAATGAAAAATAAAGAAAACAACAAAAAACAACTACATAATAGAGTGGATAAAACAAAAAAAGCTACTTATAGTGGTAAAAATAAATTTTCTGAAGAAAAAGTTGGAAAAACAAGAGAACAAATTGAAAAACTTCGCCGTCTTTTAAATGATGATAAAAAAGTTTTTAATGAAAATGAAAGAAAAAGATTGTTTAATAAAATTAAAGTTTTGAGTTTGGCTGAAGCAAAAGAAAATTTGAAAAAAGAAAAAAAAACATATACAAATAATTCATTAGATAATAAAAATATAAATCAAAAAAACTATAAAGCATATAATGGTAAAAGAAATATAAAAAATAAAGATGAGGACTTAAATTATAGGAAAAATAAAGATAGCAAAGAAACAAGGAAATATAAAAATAAAGAAACAAATAATGATAGCAATAAAATACGTCTTAACAAATTTATTGCAAATGCTGGTATATGCTCAAGACGAGAGGCTGATAAACTAATAGTTAGCGGTGCTATAAAAGTTAATGGTGTTGTGGTTACTCAACTGGGAGTTAAAGTAAGTAGCGATGATATTGTAATGTATGGCGACCAAAGAATTAGTGGTGAAAAAAAACGTTATATTTTACTTAATAAACCTAAAGGGTACATAACTACTACAGATGACCCTCACGGCAGAAATACTGTTATGGAATTGGTAAAAAATGCTTGCTCTGAAAGAATTTATCCAATTGGTAGGCTTGATAGAAATACAACAGGCTTACTTCTTTTTACTAATGATGGCGAGTTAGCAAAAAAACTTACTCACCCTAAACATAAAGTTGTTAAAGTTTATAATGTGGAATTAGATAAAGCGCTTAAAATGGGTGATATGAAAAAAATTATTGAAGGAATTGATATTGAAGATGAAAAAATATTTGTTGATGCGATAGAATATATTGGTGATGGCAAAGATAAAAAGAAAATAGGTATAGAAATACATTCAGGACAAAACAGAATTGTTAGAAAAATATTTGAAAGCTTTGGATATAAAGTAAGAAAATTAGATAGAGTACGTTTTGCTAATTTAACTAAGAAAAATTTGCCAAGAGGCCAATGGCGTTTCCTTACTCAAGAAGAAGTTAATATATTAAAAAGAATTAATTAAGGAACAATCTTAGCCTTTATGAATATTAAAGGTAAAAAAAAATATTTTTACTATTTAAAAAAAATCTTAATAAGTGTTTTTATATTTTTTCTTGCTATTGTAACGATATGTACATTTATAACTTTATTTTATAGCGATAAAATTAAAGATTATGTAGTGGCTCAAATTAATAAACAATTAAGTACAGAACTATATGTGGAAAAAATTGAATTTACTGCTTTAAAAAAATTCCCCTACATATCTTTAGTGTTTAATAATCTGACAATTAAAGATGCAATTAATTCTAAAAATAAAAAAGATTTATTAAAAGCTGAAAAACTTTATTTGCAATTTAATTTGTGGGATTTTTTCAAAAATAACTATAAAGTAAAAAAAATAGAACTTTCTAATGCTACTATAAGACTTATTGTTTTTAAAAATGGTTCCGATAATTATCATTTTTTGAAAACTGATACTACAGATAAAGAAAATGACTTTTCTTTTTATCTTCAAAAAATAATACTACAAAATACAAATTTTTATTATGTTAACTTTATTAATGGGCAAAATTATTCTTTACAAATTAATAGAATAACTTTAAACGGCAATTTTGCACAAACTAATTATTCAGTTATTGCAAGTGGTAATAGTTTTGTGAATCATATTAAATCAGGGCAAATAATTTATTTGCATAACAAAAACCTAGAGTTTAAAATATCTCTTGATGTTAATGATCATTATTATAAATTTAAAAAAGCACTACTTAAAATAGGAGAAATAAATTTTAATGTTGAAGGAGAATTTATTGATAAAATTGACAATCAATATTTAAATATTTGCATTAAAGGAGAAAATCTTGATTTAGAAGATTTTTCTAAAGAACTTCCTTCAAATTATTATAGTTATATAGCTAATTATGAAGCTAAAGGTAAATTTGATCTAATAGCTTGTGTGAAAGGATATGTAGCTAATAATAATACTCCTGAAGTTGAAATATTAGCTAATTTGAAAAATGCTAAACTCAAACAAAAATATACTTCTGTAGCTTTAAATGATATTAATATGAATTTTAAATTTTCAAATGGAACTAGAAAAAGTATTGAAAGTTCTTTTATTGAAGTTAATAATTTTTCAGGTAAATTAAAAACTGGTAATATCAATGGAAATTTTAAAATAGTTAATTTTAAACAGCCCAACATAACTTTAAATGTTAATGGAGCACTTGAACTAAATACAGTTAATGATTTTATTCATATAGATACTATTGAAACAATAACAGGAAACATAAAAGGTAATATATTTTTTCATGGTCAACTCGCTAAAGTAGCTAATTTTACTGTAAAAGATTATATTAATAGTAAAGTTGAGGGCGAAATAAAAGTTGATAATTGTACAATCAAATTAAAGAATAGCAAGCAAAAATATGCAAATATATCAGGTGATTTCGTTT
>DAOTOD010000031.1:0-8294 GCA_035451165.1 Bacteroidales bacterium | reverse complement strand
TAACACGCTCAATATTATTGCTAATTTTTATTTCAATAAAATAAACTCCCTTTTCTAAAGATGATACATCAATTTTATTGATATTATTATAACCATCTTTATGGATCACTAAATTCCCTAAACTATTAATTATGTTAATATTAATATTATCTATGTATTCATTTGTTGCTGAATTAACTTTTATATTAATAATATCATTAGTAGGATTAGGGAAAATAATAATATCATAGTTTTTATTATATTTAAATAAAACAGATATTACATCAGAATATTCATAATTATAATCATAGTCAACTTGTTTAAGTCTATAATATTGTACTCCATCAACAGGGTTAAGATCTAAAAACGAATAATTAATCAATTTATTAGAATTACCTGCACCTTTAACTTTACCGATTGCATTCCATTGTTTAACATTTAATGATTTTTCTATATCAAAGTAATCATTATTTGTTTCGGTAGCAGTGGTCCATTTTAGTTCAATATTATTCTTATTTGCTTTACCTGTAAAATATAATAATTTAATCGGTAAAATATTATCTTTTGATTTAGAGCCAAGTGTAAATGGGCTAAAAGAAGTTACAATTCCTGATTGTATTGTACCTGCTGATGGATTACCATAAGCATATGTATTACCTAAATTAACCCATTTATCGCCATCCCACTTAACAACAAGGAGGCTATCAACATTATTAATTATACCACTATAACTACTCCACCATAAAGTAACACTTACATTATTAGAGCCACTTCTATTTAATTCCCAATATTCATTTTGACTAACATGATGTATAGTTGTTTCAAAAGTATCAACTGCATAACCATCCAAATCAGGGCCATAATCAAAATAGCAAGCTGTAAAGAAATCATCTATATTTCCGCCTCCATCAGCATCTGAAATACCTATAGGGGCATATCTTTGATTTCTTCCTATTGGAAAAATAAAAGCAGTATTACCTATTTTACGCATACAACCATTTATATAACTATTAATAGAACCTGGTAGAGTATTATATCCATCGGTGCTAACATTAGCATTTGCAGTTAATATTATTATACCTCCATTTTGTGTATTAACAAGTCCATTTGATAATATTAATTTATCATTAACGGTAATATTTTGATTACCAAGTATAACCCCTCCTGACCTATTAATTTTCAAGTCATTGAGTTCTGGTTCATTTGTAAACATATCATCAGGAATAGCTAAAGAATCTATATTTTCTTCAAAATATAAATTTGTAGAAGTATTAGTAGTTAAAGTTCCATCAGTTCTAGTGATATTTCCCTTAATAGTAAGAGTTTTATTACTATTATCAAATTCACCATTTTCTAGTGCCATAGTTCCATTAATTGTAAATTCTTGGTTACCTACAATAACTCCCCCACTTCTATTAATTATTATGTTATTAATAGAAGGATTTGAAGTAAACAAATTATCAGGTATTGTAAATTGAGAGGTACCTCCGAAGCTAAGAGAAGAAAGCGAATTAACATCAATATATTGTGTATTAGAAATTGTACCATTTATTCCTAATGTATTTGCCCCAACAATAAGATTTCCTGAATTCAATGCGAGCTCTTCATTAACATTAATATCCGTGTACATTTGTACCCCATAAGCATTGTTAATTTCAAGGTTATTAAAATTAGTTGTAGACGTACCCATTATAAGTTGAGTTTCATTAGTTCCATTCATAAGTATTGAATAGCCTGATGCTGAATTAAAAGAGCCGTTATTTTCAAAATTACCTAATATTGTATGATTAAAATTACCTGTACTAAAAGTAGCATTTTCATCAATAGTAACATTTCCTATAAAATTGATTTCTTCTTGGGCTGTAGCAGAAGCAGTTCCTGCTATTTGAAAATCACCTAATATGTTTAGTTGAGAAGAAGGCATTGTTTTAGTTCCTGTGCCACTTAAAATTAAATTATAATACCTATTTGTAGAAGGATTAGGTATAATAACTGTTTGGTTATCTCCATTATATTCTATGGTAGTTGGTCCATCAAACACTGTACGAAGAATACCATCAACAGTCAATGTTCCTGCAATTCTTATAGTACTATTATTTATAATTCTCAAAGTATCATCTACAGGCACAATAAGGTTATAAAAATCTATTGTGCCTGCAACAGCAGCATTCCCATTAGTAAAAGTAACAGTACTTGTTTCTGGAATAAACAAACCCGAATTACTCAAAGAAGGAGTACCGTAATTATCTTCTAATCGCCCGTTAATAGTAAGCTCAGTATTATAACCTCCGTATAATATGCCTCCTTGCTCAATAGTTAAAGACTTTATTTCTGTTGACGTAGGCAATATAGGATCATTAGGAGTTTCAGAAGCATCAGGAATAAAAACATCACTAGTAGAGTTTGGGACTTGCCCTCCGGACCAGTTAGCATTATTATTCCAATCAGAATCATCAGCTCCTAACCAAACGTAGTTAGCAGTAGTTTCTCGTTCTGATAACATCCATATTTTAGCTTGATTAGAAGGCGTTTGAATTTCATCTACATAAGTAATTTCTCCTGTATATTCGCCTGTAACTAAATATCTTATACCATGTTCTGCTAACATTATCCAGTTTTCATTAGTATTATAAATAGTTTTGCCATGCTCATGTGGTGAAGTTCCAGAATAAGGAACATGATGATCCCAGTAAACAAGCTTAGCTTCATCATTACCATTAAGTTCACTATCTAAGTACCTTAATTTCAAAGAAAATGTATTAGGAGTTGCTCCTCCTGTTCTAATAATTTGGTAATAACGGTTAATAGTATTTGTTTTTATACTATGCGTTTGTCCTATTTTTATAATAAACAATATTTCAGAAGGTAATGTACCCGCTGAACTAAAAGTAATCGTAGTATATTGACTACCAAAGGTATATGGGATATTTGCAGATATGCTTGTCCTTTTGACTCTACCACTAACATCCCCTTGTCCTATAGTTGTAGCATTAGGGCCCATAGTTAAAATATAACTATCTTGCATATCAAGCAAACCTTTGGTAGCAGATTGATTAGAATTTTGCAAGCTTAATATACCGTTAACAGTAAAATCGCTATTAGCAGTAAGTCCTGCTCCATTAATAGTTAAGTTATTAACTTCTGCTGAAAATACAGTTTGAGGAAAGTCAATAACTGACAAATTATTAAATATTAAAGTAGCTTGATTATCACTAGCATCTATACTTCCTGTATTAGAAGTTAAAGTTGAGCCATTCATTGTTAAGGTGTTTGAACCTATTACAAGTTCCCCATCGTCAAGATATAGCGCATTTTCTATTGTTAAATTTCCACCCAAGCTAATACCATTAAGCCTATTAAGTGTAAGATTATTCAAGGTAATAGCTGGCAAAGTAGTAGAAGCTGATGATCCACCTATTATTATATTAGAATTACTACCACCGGTTAAAGTGCCGTTTGTTGTATTTATTACTCCATTGATTGTCAACGTATTAGCTCCTATTGAAAAATTACCCTTAGTTAAATTAAAATCATTTTGTATTGTAAAATTCTCCTGTAAAGTAAAGCCATAATAGGTATTAAGAATAAACCCATCAGCATAGTTATCTACAAAAGAACCAACTGGTATATTTTGAGGTTCAGTACCTGCTATTTCAATGATTGATGAATTAGTTTTAGCATTAATCTGAGCGCCATTAGAAAATAAAAGATCACCTAGAATAGTTAATTTATGTCCATTAGCATACATAATATATGTATTTTGAGTATTGGTTATATTACCGACTATTCTATCTTGGTCTAATAAACAATTATTATAAGGAGTAGTTGCAAAAATAATATTAGCACCAGCCGAAGGTACGGAATTATTAAGCCAATTAGAAGCGGTACCGAAATCAGTGCTTGTACCACCTACCCATACGAAGTCATTTCGTTCTAAGGCTCCTATTCTAGGAGTTGTATTTCTTAATGCCCCAGTATAATCAACAGTAATTCCTGTTCCTGTAGCACCAAACAATGACAAAAGTGAACTAATGTAATAATCAGTTGGATTAGTTCCTCCCTCATTATCAAATTGAGGATTAATATTATAACTATTATTATCTTGGCTAGTAGCTGTTTGCCAATTATTTAAAGAATTATAATTAGTATTATTTATCTGGCCTAATACTCCTCCTGTACCTGATACATAATAATCATTATAATCTATAGTTAAATTAAGTATTGCTAACAGTCTAATAGCATAATTAGTCCCATTAGAACGAGCATTTACAAAAATATTATTTCTATAATCTTTAATATTACCTATGTTATTATATATACAATAAGTTGAAGATTGAGAGGAACCTTGTAAATATATGGTATTATGATATAATTTAGTATTTGCACCTAAATCATAAATTCCATGTATAGTTAAGGTTATATTAATATTAGAACCTAATAGAACAATATTATTATCAATAATAGCATTACTATTATATAAGTATATTCCACTAACATTTGTTGCTGCCAAATTAGAAGAATTAGAATATATATTTCTTATAAAATTTCTTGAAACATAATTACCCATATTATTAGAGCTTGTATAATATATGCCATATAAACTAATTTCATTATTTGCAGTATTATTAGCAATATTAGAAATTTTATTTCTGCTTAATATATAAGTTTTCCCGGCAACTAAGCCAGCCTGAGTAATTCCAGTAATACATGCATATTCTTTTGTTCCCGAATGCTTTGTATTCGTATAGATATCTGTAACAATATTATTATCAATTAGCGTTGAACCTGCGGTTATCTCATTATAAATTCCAGAAGTTCTACCTAAACTATTATTACCCTTATAAGCATTATGTAAATTTCCAATAGTATTATTAGATATTATAGTATAACCAGGCGCACTGTTATATACACCAAAAAGATATTGCCCTGTATTACCTGTTGTATTAGTAGAACTAGCATAAATGCTATAAGAAACAGAAGAGCTACCAATAATATTATTATTAATTACATTATTACTTGTGGCATTTGAACTTACATATATCCCAATGAAATTAAAAGCTCTAGTAGAGGACCCATTTAAAATTATTGAACCAATAGTATTATTACTAATGTTAACATTGCTATTACTATTATGGTAAATACCATAAGCTATAGCATTTTGATTTCCATTATTTAAAGCAATAGAATTAGTACTTGTTGATGACCCTATTATATTCCCAGTAATATCACCAACACTAACAAGTCCTGCTTGTATGTATATACCACACCAGGGGGTTGCACTTGAACTATAATAATCGATATTTCTAATAACATTATTTTGTATTGATGTAGGATAATATGATCCTGTATTTACATAAATTCCATTAAACATTATAGAACGTAAATTTGCTAACGACCCCAAATTCCAAGCAGTACCTCCACACTGATAAGTATTACCTCCTATAAAATTATCTTTTATATTAAAACCATAACCATTAGGATTATTAATATTAATGACATTATAAGTTAAGTTATTGTTTGAAGGTACAAAAGAAGTCGTTTCATAAAAACTATTATTTTCAATATTAAATGAATTTGTATAATTATATAATAGTTATTGCATTAGAATTTGCTGATGTATTAAAAAAATCATATAATAAATTATTTTGTATAGCATTAGTATTATTTTCGCGCCCTGCCGTACCTAAAGAAAATATTAAGTTAACAGGTCTATTACCATTAGCATTTGTAATATTGTTATTTGTTATGGTATTATTATCATTACCATTGCCACTAGTTGAAGTTGCAAAAACGATAACACCTCCTGTATTATTAAGAGAAGAGCCTTTAATATTACAATATTTAATAGTATTAGATTCTGCAGAATTTATAAATCTTATGGTACTGGCTAAGTTTCCTGTACTTGCATTAGATATTGTAAGATCAGCATTACCTGATTGATTAACCCTACCATCAAATGTAACATTATCAGCACCATTTAAATTAATCATATTATCATTCAAAGAGCCACTAATAGTATAACCTGAACCTGTAGGATATATAAGCACTGAAGAATAATTAGCACTGCCTGTTCCACTAGCATTTAAAGTAGCAGTGGTAGTTAAAGTATGAGAGCTTATTATTTGAAGAACAATATCACCTATCAAAGTTCCATTATTAATTGCATTAAAAGCCATTGTTAAAGTAGAGTAATCACCTCCACTACCAACAGTTTTTATTGTTTGCGAATAGCTAACTTGAAAAATTAAAAAAGACATAATTACAATCAAAAGACTCTTCTTATTAAAGAAGAATGATAAATCTTTCGTTTTCAATATTAATTTCATATTTTTTTTATTTTATATTTTATAAATTACAAAAAATTTTATTATTAATACAAAAAATCAAACAATAGTAACTACATTTTCAAACATTATACGTGGCCTTCGAGAGTATAAAATTTTATTTTTATCGAAATATCCCATAGCTATATTCATAACTACTACTTCATCATGTTTTAATTCAAACTCTTTATGGATACCATCTACATCAATACCACTCATAGGGTGTGTATCAACTCCATATTCTTTAGCAGCAAGCATAATAGACATAGCTAACAAACTTGCATTACTAACAGCAAATTTTATTTTCTTTTCTTCTGTTTCTCCATATAGAAATTCAGCGGCTTTTTTAGACTTTTCAACAATATCTTTATTACCAAAAGTATTTAGCATTTCATTCCAAACAGGATTAGATTCCGACCAAGCATCTTTTTTGCCAATTATAAGAGCATTAGCTGAAGCTTCTAAAACTTTTATTTGCTGATTTGAAAGTTGATAAAGCTTTTTCTTAGAAGTTTCTGATTTTACGATAATAATTCTCCATGGTTGGAGATTAAATGCAGATGGTGCAAGTACTGCCAAATCTATTATTTTTTTAAGTAAATCATTTCCCAGTTTCTTATTCTTATCAAAATAATTAACAGAACGTCTTTCATTCATTAATTTAATAAAATCCATAATAATTAGTTTTTAATATAATTTTTTTTAAAGGTAAAATAATTTTTTAATAAAACAAATACAACCATTTTTTTTTAAAAGTCGTCATTAAAAATGATTTTACTTTATTTTTTTTAATTAATTTTGTATTAACATAAATAACAATTAATTATCTATGAAAAATTATTTTTTTAGAATTATTATATGTGCAATGTTATTATTTATAAAAGTTGCTTACATTAGCGCCCAAGAAAATAAAGCAAACATCAATAATTCTCAAAAAGATTTAAAATTTTCTTATATAAATGGTTTTTTCATAAGTGCTATTTATGATGAAAATAAGGTACATTTAGTATGGGATAAATATGAACCTTCAACAGAGTTGTCACAAGTATTCATTGAAAAAAGTTCAGACGGAGTAAATTGGAAATTATTAGCTGTAGAATCAATAGATAACCTTATAGATATTCATATTTATAATTATCCTTCTTATATACAATATGAAAACAATCTATTATATTCAACTGAAGTTGGTTATGGAAGGTTCATATACAATGATGTATGTGATAGAGAAGAACTTGACAATCCTTTTTTAAGATATAGAGCTGGATTTATTACTTATGATGGTAAATATTTATATACTAGTGAAATTGAAGCTAATTCTAATATTAATCTTGAAGGCATAAGGATAGCTGAAGATAATGAAATAAATTATAATTATAGTGAAGAAACCAAGCAAAAGCAAAAACCTCCTATTTTCACTACTAAAACTGTATGTCCTTCGGTAGGTTCACCGCCTTCTGGTTCCACAAATACAGGGCAGCAACAAGTTTATTATGGCACTTGTTGTACGTGGACAGAAACACTTTATACTCTTCCTACTACCTTTCAAATTGTGTGTGGGGGCTCAAGCTATGCATGGTGTTGTAATAATGTAACAGGAGTATCAGGATGTACTTCAGGGTATTGGTGGGACCCTTGTTGTGTCCACACATGTAGCCAATTTAATTCATGCTCCTGCCATCCATGGGATTGCTGTAATATGATACCAGGACAAAATATTTGGGTAGTAACTAGCTCAACCCCTTTTAGTGGTTTTCAGGTTAATTCACAAGTTATAAATGAAACTTGTCCTAATTCAAGTGATGGTTCTGTAGTTCTTACTCCTGTAGGTGGTACTGCTCCTTTTAATTATACATGGTCGACTGGACAAACAAGCAATTCGTTGTATTTTCTTACTGCAGGTACTTATTCTTGTACTGTAACTGATTTCTATGGATGCACAGTCCCTGTCACAATAAATATTACCTCCAATCCTAACCCTATTGCTAATGCAGG
>DAOTOD010000030.1:0-8354 GCA_035451165.1 Bacteroidales bacterium | reverse complement strand
AGAATATGATGCTAATATGTATATAACACTTGGAGCAAATAAACCTATACTTAAAGAAGATTGCGAAATAGAATTTTTTGTAGATAATAAGGTACAACAAGAAAGTTTAAATAAGAACATGCCCGATTTGTTAAACTTTTTGAAAAATAAGTTATGTAATTACAAAATAAATATAATTGTTAAAGTAAAACCTACTTCAGAAGTTGTTAACAGTAAATATCTTTCTTTAAGTGAAAAATATAAGAAATTAGTTAATAAAAATCCATTGATTGAAGAATTAAAGAATCAGTTAAATTTGGACTTAGAACCTTAAATTTTATTTAGGAATCTTAGTACAGTACTAATTACTTGATATTTATCTGTTTTAGTTACATCAAATATTATAGTTTTTTCGAGTGACCTTTTATCAATTATTTTTTGAGTTATGCCTCTTCTAACTGCCCAAATCATGGGCAAGTTAGATTGTTTAATAATTAAATTAATATTTTTTGCCCAGCCTTGGTTTTCTAATTCCCAAGGGCCAACTTCATCTATAATTATAATATCAACATCTTGTAGATTTTCTGGTAGCAATACTTCTTTGCCGAAAGCAATAGCAGTTTCATTAAAATAATAATTACCTACAAAGGGGGTATTTTCTTTAAATGGTTTTTCTTTTGCTAATTCTTTTCTGTTTTTAGATTTTAAGTCAATGATATCGTAGCCACAATGTTTGTGTTTGTTATTATATATAGCAGGAGCTAATATTCCACCTATTTTTGTATTTTTATTTTGTAATTCATATATAATATCATTTATTAAACTTGTTTTGCCTTCACCTTTGCTTCCTTCTATTAATATAATAAAGTTATTTTTGGCAATGTATTTTAGATTTATTTGTTCGAGCCAAAAATCTGCTTGAGCCACAAGTTGATGTAGTATTGTTAGTGGTTTTTTAAATATTTCGGTTAATTTTGGCAAATTAGCTATTATTTGGGGTAAGGTATCGAAAGCTACTTCGAGTGACATAGCTAATTGTTTAGATGATGATTTTTGAATAAAGAAATTACGGATCTTTTTATTACCTAGTTCAGTACTTATAGCAGAAAATCCAATAATCATAATGATAGCTCTAAAGTTCATTTGTAAGCCTGCTATTAATCCTAAAGTTATATTTTTTTGGAGTGTATTACCCATTTGGCTAAACAATAAAGCTGATAACATTGTTATTATTATAAAAGCTAGCCAAAAAGAAGGTTTTGTAAGCTTTTTGAGAGAGTTTTTATATCTTAATGCCCATGTTGCAATGATTAGTGTTCCTATAATCATCCAATATAAAGTATTAGTATAAGTTATCAAAGTTAATATTAAGATAAGCAAGATAAAATTTATAATTAGCCATGATATTGAATGTTTAAAATAATTATTTGTTTTGTTAAAAGGTGTTTTTATTTTTTCGACTTGTTTTACATTAAGCCTTTTAATAGTTACTGGTGATTTAATAATATTATTCCCTATAATGTATCCGATAATAGCAGCAAGCATTCCAATTATCATATAGATGAAAAGTAAAGTTAATATTGGTGCCCAATAATTATTATTATGGTATCCTATTATTTTTTCTGTTAAATGAGATAGTTTGACATATAGTTCAATCATTTTTGTGCCATATATTATTATGTAAGAGGCTAAGAGTTGGAATAGATTCCAAGACATAGCAAGCATTCCACCTATTAATGAACCCAGTAAAGTTTTTTTAAATGTATATATGGAGATATTCATTAATAAAGCTTGTGCTAATATAGCTATCATAGGGCCTATTATTATAGCGCTAGGGGAAATAGCTTTCATTAAAGCACAAATTAAGCCACTTCTCCATATAAGACCTTTTATTGGCCATATTTTAGAGACGGATGTCATTAATACTATACCGATAAATGTTAATATTATTCCACTAAAAGGTACTTTTATATTATGTAAAAAGCTTCCGATCACAATTTCAGATGATGCCCATAGGCAACCAAGCACAGATGCTTTAAGCCATACTTCATTTATATTAGATTGATTATTGTTCAACATTATAATTTGTTATTTTATCGATAGCCAATTGAATACGTTTAATAGTTTCATTTTTACCTATTAAAGCTATAATACTAAATAAAGAAGGACCTTTATTTGAACCCACAAGACATAATCTTAGCACATTCATTATTTGCCCTGTTTTAAGGTTTTTTTCATTAATAAAAGTTTTTATAGCTGTTTCAATATTAGTTTCTGTAAAATCATTTATGTTTGTTAAAATACTGATTAATTCGGATAGTATAATTGGGGAATTTTCGTTCCATTTGTCTTTAATTAGTTTTGTGTCATAAGTTTGAGGTGATATAAAGAAAAAAAGTGCATGGTCTTTAAAATCTTTTATAAGGGATACTCTTTCTTTTACAAGTTTAGTAACTTTTAATAGATATTCTTTATCGGGGTAGATGTTATCTTTTTCTAGTTCTTTTTTAAAATAATCAACAAGTTGTTCGTCAGGTGTTTGTTGAATGTAATAATGATTAAACCATTTGGCTTTATGAGGGTCAAAACGAGCACCGGCTTTATTGATATTTTCGAGTGAGAAATTATGAATAAGTTCGGTCATTGAAAAAATTTCTTGTTCGGTACCGGGGTTCCAGCCTAGTAAAGCTAGCATATTAATAAAAGCTTGAGGTAAGTAGCCTGTTTCGCGGTAGCCCATATATATTTCGCCCGTTACTGGATCTTTCCATTCTATTGGGAAAACGGGGAAGCCTAATCTATCGCCATCTCTTTTACTTAGTTTTCCATTGCCTTCAGGTTTTAGTAATAATGGCAGGTGTGCAAATTGTGGCATTTCATTTTCCCAGCCTAGGTAGCGATATAATAGTATATGCAAAGGTGCTGATGGTAACCATTCTTCTCCGCGTATAACGTGAGTTATTTTCATTAAATAATCATCAACAACATTAGCTAAATGATAAGTTGGTAAGCCATCGGATTTAAATAATACTTTATCGTCTAATGTAGATGAGTTAATTTTTACTGTACCTCTGACAATGTCATTAAGTATTATAGTTTCATTTTCAGGTATTTTAATTCTTATAACATATGGAGTGCCACTGTCGATTAATTTTTTAACTTCTGCTTGTGTTAGCGATAAGGAGTTTTTCATACTTAGTCTAGTTTGAGCATTATATTGAGGAGGTTTATTGCTAGTATTATTTATATTTTTTCTCATGTTTTCAAGTTCTTCAGGGGTATCGAAAGCCAAATAGGCGAGATTTTTTTCGAGTAGTGTATTAGCGTATTTTTCATAAATATGTTTTCTTTCAGACTGGCGGTAAGGTGCATAAGGTCCGTTTACACCTACGCCTTCGTCAATATTAATTCCGCACCAGTTAAGTGATTTAATTATATAATCTTCGGCACCAGGGACAAACCGAGTTTGGTCGGTATCTTCGATTCTGAGGATGAATGTACCGTTATGTTTTTTAGCGAATAAGTAATTATATAAAGCAGTTCTAACTCCGCCTATATGTAGAGGTCCTGTTGGGCTTGGAGCGAATCTTACTCTTATAGTTTTTTTCATAATTTTTTGAATAAGTTTATAATTCCATAAAATAGTTAATAATTATTTATTTTTGATATTTTCTTCTAAAGGTTTTTCTTCTTTAATTTTAATTCCCTTAGAGAAAGTAATTGTATATATTATTTGCCCATCTTTGTCCCAATATATCCATTTACCATTTTTTAATTCATTTTTATAAAAGCCTTGTGCTCTTTTTTTGCCATTTTGATAATATTCTATCCATTTACCTTCGGGTTTACCTTTAACGAAACTTTGTTTTTTGTATATGTTTCCATACATATCATAGAATATCCATTTACCGTGTTTAAGGTTTTGTTTGTATTTACCTATTTCAAGTTTTTTCCCGTTGATGTGCCATTCTTTCCATTTTTTTATTTTTTGATTATTTTTATAGTAGCCTTCGCTTCGTTTTTTACCATTTTCGTAAAAATTAATGTAGTAACCATTTTTTAAATCAGAATCATAGTTAGCAATATATTTAGGTAAGCCTGATGGGTAGAATCCTTCCCATTTACCATGCATAAGGCCATTTTTAAAATAGCCTTTATACGATATTTTACCATCTTTGTACCAGCTTATCCAGAGTCCATCTTCGTGGTCGTTATTAAAATGTCCTTCTCTTTGTTTTTGGCCATTTTCGAACCAAACTGTCCATAAGCCTGTTTTTTTACCGTTATCGAAATAGCCTTCTTTCCATTTTTCACCGGTTTCATAGAAATATGTCCATTTACCATTTTGTAATCCTTTTATAAAGGGGCCAATGCTTCCTAAAGTTCCATTATTATGATAAAATTTCCATATACTATCTTGTAAATCTTTTATGATATTACCTTCCATTTCCATATTTCCATTTTCTCGCCACCATTTAACATATCCATTTAAGGAATCATTTTCATAATATCCTTCAAATTCTTTTTGTCCAGATGGATACCATTTTGTACATTTTCCGGAGCGCAGGCCATTATAATAGAAACATTCTTCTTTTATTGTGCCGTTTTCGTACCATTCAATTTTTTTGCCTTCAATTAACTTATTTTTAATAACATATTCCCATTCTTTATTTCTGTTATTATACCATGATATACAAGGGCCATCAGTATAATTAATTTCTTTCCATATTTTACCATCCTCATACCATTGATACCAAGTTCCTATTTTTTCGTTGTTTGAGTAATAGCCATCCATGAATTTATTACCGTTTTCGTGCCAAACAGTTCTTTTACCATTTAATACACCGGAGTTATAATTAACTTCTTCTTTTTTATTTCCGTTAGGGAACATGTATATCCATGTACTATGTTTGTTACCATCTTTAATTTGGCCTTTACTTTCTATATTTCCATTAGGGAACCATGAAAAGTCTATACCATTTTCGTAATTTACAATCTTAGATTGTGTACCATTTTCATACCAATATGACCATTGTCCGATTTTTTTATCATTTTCGTAGAAACCTTCTGATAGTTTGTTTCCATTTTCATACCAGTATGTCCATTTACCTGTTTTTATGCCATTTTTATAAAATGTTTCGGCACTTATATTACCATTAGGGTGATATTCTATCCATTTCCCGTCTTTTTTACCATTTATAAAATTTCCTTCTTTTTCTTTGAATTTTTTTTGTGGGTACCAATATGTCCATTTACCGTTTGTTGAGTCATTATTATATTCTCCTTCTGCCCATTTTTCGCCATTTTCGTACCAATATGTCCATTTACCATGTTTAATATTATTATTAATTATGTATCCTTCTCCCTTTTTTTTGCCACTTGACCAAATTTCTGTTTTAAGGGTTTGAGAATTTATAGGATTTACGATAGTATTAATTAATAATATGTAGATTATTACATGTTTTATTTGTATCATAATTAAATAATTTAATTAAGAAAGTTAGCCTTCACGTGAAGAGTTATATATTAATAGTTTTTGTAATAATTTTTTGAAAGTATTATCATTGAATTGTTCTAATATATTCATAGCTTTATTTTGGTATTCATTTAATTTAGTTTGAGCATAATCTATACCTGTACTATTTTTAACCATATCAATAATTTCATTTATTTTTTCAGGATTTTGTTTATGATTTTTTATTGAATTAATAATTTTTTGTCTATGTTTTTCTGATGTGTTGCTTAGCATATAGATTAATGGTAGTGTTAATTTTTTTTCTTTAATATCGTTTCCGTGATGTTTTCCACTGTTTATTTTTTTTTCTAAATCTAATATATCATCTCTTATTTGAAAGGCTATGCCAGCATATTTACCAAATTCGTACATAGCATTAATTTTATTTTCAGGGGCGTTTACAGATACAGCACCACATGAGCAGCAACTAGCTATGAGAATTCCTGTTTTTTTAGTTATTATGTTAAAATAGTCATTTTCTGTAATATTTAGAGATATTGATTTTTCTATTTGTAATAATTCTCCTTCGCTCATTTCATAGCTTGCTTTTACAAGTAATGAGATAATATTGAAGTCTTTATTTTCTATTCCTAATAATATGCCTTTTGAAACAAGGAAATCGCCTACTAAAATAGCTATTTTATTTTGCCATATGTTGTTTATTGTTTTTTTACCTCGCCGTTCTTCTGCATTATCTACTACATCGTCGTGTAGCAGTGAAGCAGTATGTAATAATTCTATCATAGCAGCAGCTCTATATGTGGTAATGTTTATATTACCACATAATCCAGCAGAAAATATTACAAACATAGGTCTGATTTGCTTGCCTTTTTCTTCTTCTAAATAGTTTAATATATTATTTAAAAGAGGAACATCACTTTTGATAGCATTTGTTAAAATTTTTTGATAGGTAACAAGATGCTTTAAAATAGGTTTTTTAATGTTGTATAGATTCATCACAATAAAAAAAGAGCCTCAAATTTACTTAAAAATTACAATTAAATTAAAAGTTTATACCTTTGGTTTTAAATTTATAAAAAGGGTTTATATTATGACTTCAGGGGGATTTTTATTTAATAACATTATTTTTGGTCCTGTTAACAGTAGAAGGTTTGGTATTTCTTTAGGTATTAATTTACTACCTCGTAATAATAAACTTTGTAATTATAATTGTATTTATTGTGAATGTGGTTTAACTCCTGAAGATTCTATAATAGCAGAAAAGAGATTACCTGATAAAGATGAAGTGAAAAGGGACTTAGAAGTTAGTTTAATTGGAATGTTAAATAATAATTTGCCCATAGATTCTATTACTTTTGCGGGTAATGGTGAACCAACGTTGCATCCGCAATTTTTAGATATAGTTGATGAAGTAATAGAATTAAGGAATAAATACTATCCTTCGACTAAAGTTTCTGTATTAACTAATGCAACTACTGCTGGTAATCCTAATATAATGTCTGCCCTTATGAAAGTTGACCAAAATGTGATGAAACTTGATGTAGGCACAGAAGAGATGTATACCCTTATTAACAGATGCAGGTGGGACATTAAATTATCGGATATAGTATCATATTTAATAAGATTTAATGGTAAGCTTATAGTTCAATCTTTGTTTTTAAGGGGTGAAGTTAATGGTAAGATAATAGACAATACATTATCTTCAGAAATTGAAAAATGGTTAATACATCTCGACAAAATACGCCCTGCAAAAGTTATGATATATTCTATAGCAAGGGCAACACCTTTAGCAGGAATAAGGCAAGTACCTTTGCAGGAACTTCAATTAATAGCAGAAAAAGTTGATAATATAGGCATAAAAGCCGAAGTTTACATTTAAGATTTTTTTATTTTTCACCATATTTTCTATTAAAAAAGTGAAGGGAAAATACTTTCTAATACTAAAAATATAGTTAATTCGATTTTTATAATTTCACAAATTGAGATAGTTTTGTTATAATAAAATTGGAAGATTTTTAATCTTTTAATACTTTATTTTTATCAAATTATAAAAAGTTATATTAATTAATATAATTTTATAAACTAAAACGAATATAATGTCTGCAATTATTTTATGCATAGAAACTTCTACTATAGCTTGTTCTGTGGCCCTTGCAAAAGATGGTGAAGTAGCTTCTTTAAAAGAGGATTTAACTGGCAAAATACACCCAACTTTATTATTACCTTTTATTGATGAGATTTTGAAAAAAGAAAAATTGAATATTAAACAAATAGATGCTATAGCTATTAGTAAGGGCCCCGGCTCATACACTGGCTTGCGTGTTGGTGTTTCCACAGCTAAAGGATTGTGCTATGCTATCGATAAACCTTTATTAGCTATTGATACACTTCAGGCAATGGCAGTTGGTATGCAGCAAATAGTAAAAAATTCTATAAACCATAATGATTTATTTGTTCCATTAATTGATGCAAGAAGAATGGAGGTATATTCATCTGTATATAATACTAATAATGAACAAATTAGAGAAATTTTGGCTGAAGTAATTGATGAAAACTCTTTTTCGGAGTTTTTAAAGTATACACGCGTATTTTTTGCAGGTGATGCATTAAGTAAATGTAAAGAAGTACTTCATAAAAAAACTAATGCTATTTTTATTGATAATTTTTTGCCTTCTGCTAAATGGCTATGTCCTGTTGCATATAAGCTATATGAAAATAAGGAGTTTGCTAATTTAGCTTATTTCGAGCCTTTTTATTTAAAAGATTTTATAGCTAAAAAGTCTAAAGTTAAAGGATTAATGTAAATTAGCTAAAATTTAGTATGGGATTATTAAAAACAGAACGAATACTTGTAAATGTTGATTTTACTCGCGCTTCAGAATCTGCTATTTTACATGGG
>DAOTOD010000029.1:0-8363 GCA_035451165.1 Bacteroidales bacterium | reverse complement strand
CCAAAAGGGAAAAGGAACCCGGATTTCAATGTTGATACCCGACTATTCGGCGGACTACAGCCAGATGACTGTCGAAGAAGTTATAGGATAAGACATAAAAAAGCGGATGTTCTGCGGGGCATCTCGCTTTTTTATATTATTCCTTTTTCACGGAATATGTTGGTATACTTCCTATTTTTTTAATATCAAATACTGTTTATGTAAAGTTCAAGCTAAGTTTATTATTAATAAAAATTTGTTTCTAGCAAAATATTAAAAATTTTATTTATTTTTATTATTATTTTTTAATAAAGTTATTCTCAACCTTAATTACAAATCGATTTTATTAATACTATTTAATTATTATAATAATTATCGTTTTCATCATCATCTTCTTCAGATATACCCCAGCTTACACTTGTTAGTTCATTGTTTTCGAAGTAAAAATCTATGATTGCATCTGTGAAAGAGATACGTTTTTCTCCCCAAGTTTCGTCTTCTATTTCTATGTTTTCAAAACCATTATCGTTCATTAACTTTATTATTTCTTCTTCTGTCATATCAAATATTTTTTTACCGAATAAAGTGCTGTTTGTATTAGAAGTTTCTATGCATGTTAATATTTTAGCATCATCTTCATCACTTTCGAAAAATAAAGTAAATTCTGGTTGTTCATAATGCCACATTAAAGTATTAAAATCGTCTTCATTTTCATCTTCAAGTTCTTCTAATGTTTCAGATTGGTCGGGAGGGCCTAATAGTTTTTCAACTTCTTCGAGAGTAATGCCAAATTCTAAATTACTTAAACCTATAAAAGGCAAAATTTCGATGAACTTATTTTCCATAATTAAAAAGTGTTTTGGTTTTTATAATTTATTATTAATTAAAAGGTGAATTAGCTTCTTTAGCTAAATGGTTATATACCATTTTATCAGCTATTCGTGGTAAAAATTTATTTAACAAAATAATAAGTTTTCCTTGTAAAGTCATTGTTATTGTAGCTTTACGTTTTTCGATACCTTTTATTATAATCTTTGCTACTTTTTCAGGACTCATCATTTTATTTTCATCTCTTGGAGATTCTCCTTGTGTAGAACCATCAGCAGTAAGAGCTACATTGCGAATGTTAGAAGCGGTGAAACCCGGACAAGCTATCATAACATGTAGTCCTTTTTTTAGGTTTTCTATTCTTAATACTTCAAAAAAGCCTTGTAGAGCAAACTTGGAAGCAGAATAGCCTGTCCTTGCAGGTAGTCCTTTATATCCTGCAATTGATGATATTGCTGTTACACTACCTTTGTTGGCTAAAAGGTAAGGTAAAGCATATTTAGTACAATATACAGCACCCCAAAAATTAACATTCATAACTTTTTCTAGTACTTCAATATTAACATCTTTAAATAAAGCTCTCATTGAAATACCTGCATTATTTATGAGTACGTGTACTGTTCCATATTTAGAGATGGCAGTTTCAACTAATTTTTTACAATCATCAGGGTTGCTAACATCGGTAGTAACAGCTATTGCTATGTTTTTTTTATTATCAAAATTAAGTTTATTTGCAAGTAATTCTAATTTTTCGGTATTACGGGCAGCTAGGACCACTTTAGCTCCTTTAGCAGCAGCTTCTATAGCGAGAGCCTCACCAATTCCAGATGATGCACCAGTTATAATTATAACTTTATCTTTTAAGTTAAAACGTGACATTCAATTTTAATTAATTTTATTATGCAAATATTAGAACAATAGAATTAATTACCAAATAAAAATTTTTATAAAATTAAGTTAAGAAACCTATCATTTTAACAAAATAAAAAAATAACATAAATACTTAAATTAGTTTTATAATGTTATTCTTTAGTAAAGAATTTAATAATTAAAAAAGTAAAAAATAAAAATAAAAATAAATATAAATATAAATATAAATTAATTAATAACTACTTAATTTAGTTAAGATCTTACTATATATATGTACATATATGTACCAAAGAGAAATAAACTATCCATATCTATTCAAGATATTGTTTAATTTTAAAATTGTTATTGTTTTTTATAAGTTATCCATGGACTAAAAGTCCAAGAACCATCGTTGCTACAATTATTATACTGTAATAAATTCCCATTTCCTGGGGCAGCTATTCTTAAAGTTGAAAGAGTAGGTAAGCTTGGCACATAAGCATTTGATATAGTTCCCCATGATGAATTATTTGTTGTAAAGCCTCCTCCGTATGCTACGATAGAATTTGCATTATAAGCATTGAAAGGTAATGATACTTCTATGTATTTATATTGATTAGTACATTCACTTAGGTAGGGCATATGATTTATATTTACACTAAATTTAAGTGTAATCAAATCTCCTGTTTCTACATAACTTCCTGTCATTCCTGAATATGAACCCGTACCATAATAATTATTATTATAATTTAATACATAGCCTGTAATTGAAGGAGTATAATTTACAATATTTGTTACTGTTCCTGTGTTAGTAGAGCTTATTACATTGTTTGTAATGTCGATACCTGTTCCTGCAGTATAGATTTCTGGTTTAAGAGGTAACCATTTGGTCCCATCGTTGACATATAAACCTGGTGTTACATCATTTACTGTTGCAGTGTTATATACTATCATTCCTTCTACGTGAGCTACAAGGGGGGCATAATTTGTAGTTGAAACTAACGCAACACGTGGTGGTAAGAACCCTTTATTACTAGAACTAACATCTAACATAGCTGACGGATCGGGAGCTGCTCCAGTAGTGTTAATAGCAACCCCATTTTGGGCAAAAGTGTAATAAATTGTAAAAAGAATAATGGTTGATGTAATTAAAAAAAATTTCATAATTGTAATAAATTTAGATTATTGTTTATTTTATTATTTTATTTACAAATATAAATTAAATTTTGTAATAGCTTTTATAAGATTAAAAAATTATATAAAATTAATTTAGAGAATAAAACATAATTTTTTTATTTACCTTGTATAATATTGTATTTATTTGTAAAAGTTTTATAATATATAGTGTTATTAAAAGATTAATTTTTAATAAATAATTAGAAATATTATTAAATTGTGAACCATTATAAATGTTTATTGGATCTTAAGAATATAAGTATATATGGTAGATTTGAAAAAAAGAATTGAAATAATAAAAGGTGATATTACAAAAGTTAATGTAGATGCAATAGTTAATGCTGCTAATTCTTCACTAATGGGAGGAGGAGGAGTTGATGGTGCTATACATAGGGTTGGTGGTAAAACTATATTAGACGAATGTAAAGAAATAATTAAAAAACAAGGCAGATGCAATACGGGCGAAGCTGTTATAACTAATGCAGGTAATTTACCAGCAAAATTTGTTATACATACTGTTGGCCCTATATGGAATGATTATGTTACGTTAGAACAAAAAGAAAAATTTAAAATTCAACTAGCTAATTGTTATACTAATGCTTTAAAACTAGCTA
Organism: Bacteroidales bacterium; assembly: GCA_035451165.1. Classification (GTDB taxonomy): domain Bacteria; phylum Bacteroidota; class Bacteroidia; order Bacteroidales; family JAKIYJ01; genus JAKIYJ01. The sequence continues at coordinate 4,917 of DAOTOD010000029.1, read as the reverse complement.
TAGCTCATGATTGTAAAACAATAGCTTTCCCTAATATAAGTACAGGAGTATATAAGTTTCCCAAAGAAGAAGCTGCTATTATTGCAATTAAAACAGTTAAAGAGTTCTTAAAAAATAATAATAGGTTGCAAAAGGTTATATTTGTATGTTATGATGAAGAAAATTATAATATCTACTTATCTCATGTTTCGGAAATATAATTTTTAAAGGTTTTATGCTATATAAATAAGTTAAATATTTTAATGTTAATTTTTATGCTTATTTTATTAGTCATAAAAGATTATTGTTGATTTTATGAATAAGCAAAAGGACTTATAAACTTAGATTTAAAAGGTTTTATTGTGGTGTATTAGTTATTAAATTTTCTTTTTTTATTATTTTTATATTACGATAATAAAAATTCAAAATATCTATATAAGAATAGCCAATATTAGCCATAATAATAGCACCTTGTTGGCTTAAACCTACTCCGTGGCCATACCCACGTCCTTTTAAAATTACTTCATCATTGTTTTTGTTATAACTTACAGAAAACCAAGTTGACCTTAATTTTAATTTTTCTCTTATTTGCCTTAATGGAATATTTTTAGAAAAAAATACTAACCTACAACTATCTTGGGAAAATGTTAAGGCATGATTTCTTGAATTACTATCACTTATAGGATAATTGAATTCTTTATTTAAAAAGTTAAGCCATTCAGAAGCTTTCATCGTTTTCTCCCATGTAGCATTTGAACCTTTTATACTAAAACTATCAACAACAGAAATCAAATAAGGCAATTGTTTATTCCACAAATCACCTGAATTAACAGTAAGTCCTCCTGAATTACTATGATAAGCGGCTACTATAAGGTTGCCTTCATCGTCTGATAATACTGACCCTCGAGTAGAATAAGTAGCTTTTAAAATTGCAATTTTACTTGCTTTACCTTTATATACTTGGCAATGTTCTAAGTCACAAAGATTAAAATTTTCAGTTTTATGATTATTAATATGACTTATAGCATATGTTCTACTGATAATAGCTTGTACTTTAAAAAATTCTTCATTTTCAGAGCATCCTCCTGCTTCAGCTTCTACCACACCTGCAATATAATTTTCTATATCAATGTAATTAATTAAAAATAGACTATTTTTTGATATAGTAACAACTAAATTATCTTCATATATTCGTTTAAGTTTTTGATTATCATTAGGTTTTATTATAAAAGAATTTTTTAAAGATAAACCCATTAAACTTATTTCATTAAAGCAGCCGATTATATTATTTTTTATTTTAAGTTCTATTATATTTTTTTTTAAACATAAAAAAATAGGTATGCCTGGTTCAATTTTATCAATAGTATCTTTTGTTGCTATTATTGCATAAGTGCCTGTATTAACGTATATTGAAACATTTTTAATTTCATTAATGTCTGAATATATTTTAACTCTAATATTTTGAGCGTGTATGCTAGTGTTTAAGTTTAGGAATAATAAAATTACAATAAAAAAAATATTTAATTTTTTATTAAGCATTAGCTGAATTTTTTAATCGTTCAAAAATAAGTTTTGCAGTTTTTTGTGAAGCTCCAGAATGTCCTAGTTTTTCTTTTAATTCTATATAATTGTGTTTAATTTGTTCTCTTGTTTGTTGGTTATATAAAAGTTCTGATAATAAATTAGTTAAGTTATTCACGTTAAAATCATATTGTATAAGTTCTTTAATTACAGGTTTATTCATAATTAAGTTAACTAATGAAATATATTTAACTTTAATAAATTTTTTAGCTAAATAATATGAGATTAAAGAGCCTTTATAACAAACAATTTGAGGTACTTCAAATAAAGCTGTTTGTAAAGTAGCTGTCCCAGAGGTAACTATAGCTGCTTGAGCTTTAAGTAATATATTAGTAATGTTATCGTATTCAATACTTACATTTTTATATTTGTGTATAATATCGTATATTTTATTATTTACTGAAGAAACTCCTGCTACTATAAATTGTTTATTGGGGAAATTTTTAGTGATTTTTAGCATAATAGGTAACATATTATTGATTTCTTGCTTTCTACTGCCTGGGAGGATGGCTATAATGTTTTCATTTTTTTTATTAAGTGATTGATTATTTAAAGAATCATTCATAACATCGAGTAATGGATGACCTACAAAATCTACTTCAACATCAAATGATTCATAAAAATTTTTTTCGAAGGGTAATATTACGAACATTCTGTCAACATATTTACGAATAATTTTTATTCTTGATTGCTTCCATGCCCATATTTGTGGGGAGATATAATAAAAAACTTTAAATCCTTTCTTTTTTGCGAATTTTGCTATTTTTAAATTAAATCCTGGATAATCAATTAGTATTACTGCATCAGGTTTGAAACTAACAATATCTTTTATACAGAATAGGAAGTTCTTTATAATAGTAAATATATGGGTGATAACTTCTGTAAAGCCCATAAAAGCAAGGTCTTTGTAGTGCTTTACTAAGGTGCCTCCTTCATTAAGCATAAGATTGCCGCCCCAAATTCGGAATGTTGCATTATTATCGTACTTTTTAATATATTTCATAAGATTAGCTCCATGCAGATCTCCCGATGATTCTCCTGATATAATATAATATTTCATTATTCAGGTTTTTTACATATTTTTTATAAAAAACGCAAAAGCTAAAATAAAAGTTGTTATTAGTACTCCTCGTCCTGTTTTATCAGCTTTTTTGTTTATAAGGTAATATCTAAGAATAAACATATTTGAGAATATAGCAATAAGTTGTGTTGTAGAGTTTTTTATCATTGGGATTCCTGCACTGTTAAATTTTGTAGTAATTTGCATAATAAGATAAAAAACACCATATGAGATTAAAGGTAAAATAAAGCCTATAATTATACCTAATATAAGAGAATCTTTTTTAAAAAATTTAAACATTAAAATTAATATTTTTAATAATTTCTAAATATTTATATGCTGTAAAATCAAATGTTACAGGAGTAATAGAAATATAATTATTTTGCAATGCCCAATAATCAGTATCCTTCCCATCATCATTGTTAACAAATGTACCAGTGAGCCAATAATAAGGTTCTTGGTGAGGGTCAAGTCTTTTTTCAAACGATTCATTCCAATAAGCTTTAGCTTGTCGGCATACTTTTATACCTTTTATAGCAGAAGGTTCTATAACGGGGAAGTTTATGTTTAGGCTAACATCTTTAGGCAAGCCGTTATAAAGTACTTTTTTTACAATTTTTTTTATGTATGGTAAAGTAAACGACAAATCTATTGAATGAGAATAATTATCTAATGAAAAACCGATTGAAGGTATAGAATTCATGGCTCCTTCGAGTACTGCAGCCATTGTACCTGAATAAATAATATTAATAGAAGCATTAGACCCATGGTTAATACCCGAAAGTATTATATCTGGTTTTTTAATAAGAATACTGCTACTTAAGCCTATTTTAATACAATCAACAGGAGTTCCGTTGCAGCTATACTCTATAATACCTTTATTATTAGCAATTTGTTTAACTCTGATAGGTTCATTTAAAGTAACGGCATGGCTCATACCTGATTGAGGATATGAAGGAGCAATAACAACAATTTCTCCTAATTCTGATACAGCTGATATAAGAGTTCTTATTCCCGGAGCAAAAATACCATCATCATTAGTTATAAGAATAAAAGGTTTTTTCATTAGATAAATGAATTATTAATAATATATTGCAAAAATAGTATTAATTTTCAGAATAAATATAATTCTTAAATTACAACTGAAAATTATAAAATTTTAACAGCTCTTATTACTTCTCGTTTGCCAGGAGGGCCAGGTAATTTTTCTACTTTAAAACCTATATTGGTTAATGTTCTTCTGAAAGAGCCTTTTGAACAATATGTTACTAAAATACCTTTATTTTTTAAATAATTAAAAAGTTTAAAAAATATAGTATCGGTCCACATTTCAGGTTGAACCATTGGTGAAAAAGCATCGTAATATATTATATTAAAATATTCATTATTAGTAATTCTGAAATCCTGTATTTTAGTTTGAAATTTTCTGAAATATAAATATTCATTAATTTTTATGTATGATGTTAAATTGTGTTTATGTAGTATGTTAAATAAGCTTTTATTTTTTAGGTTTTCAAGTAAATTAGGATAATTTAGTTGTTCTATTTCTAATAGATTAATTGGATAAGGTTCAATAGCTGTATAAAAAATTATAGATTGATGCATTTCAGCTTCAATAGCAGTAAGTAAGGCATTAAGTCCTGTTCCAAAGCCCACTTCAAGTATGTAAATTATATTTTGCTTTCTTATAAATTGATATAGCCCATTTTGTATAAAAACACAATTAGACTCTGTTATAGCTCCATTTATGGAATGATAATGTTCGTTTATTTCAGGTACATAAAAAGTATGAGAATTATCTTTAGTAATTGTTATAATTTTTTGCATTTTTAAAAACTATCAAGGTTCATCGAAAACATAAATTGGAAGATATGCTTATTTTTTGAAGGTATATAAATATATCGGCAACCAATTTCGGCAGGTAGCATTACTCTTGCTGGTACGATGTCAAAAGTTATTTCATTGCCTGTTGAGATGTATTCTTTAACAGGATGTTCTTTGCTTTGACCTTTGGCATAATCGAAAAAAATATTTGTTTTTATTCTTTTAATGTATAAAAGTCCTCCTAAACTTAAATCAGGATATATTAAAGGTAAACGGTAATCAGCAGTTACTTTATTAATGTTTTCATTATTTTCTGGTGAAAAACCTCTTGGATAACTTGTAACTAATGGGAAACTATAATTTTTTGTAAAAGAATATTGGTAACTATATGATAATTTAAGACTATTATGTTTTATTAAACCTGGAGTTAAAAAGCTTGTATTAATTGAAAATAATTTGCTTTTTAAGTTAGC
>DAOTOD010000028.1:0-8420 GCA_035451165.1 Bacteroidales bacterium | reverse complement strand
ATATGAAAGCACTAGGAATGATAGAAACTAGAGGCTTTGTAGCTATGGTAGAAGCCGCTGATGCTATGGTTAAAGCTGCAAAAGTTGAATTAATAGGATACGAAAAAATCGGTGGTGGATATGTCACTGCTATAGTACGCGGTGATGTAGCTGCTGTAAGAGCTGCTGTTGACGCTGGAACCCGTGCAGCCGAAAAAGTTGGTGAAATAGTTTCTACCCACGTAATACCAAGACCTCATGATAATGTTGATACAGCATTACCACTAGGATTCAAATTAAATAAGAAAGGGAAATAAATATGGTTGATTTAAGAACATATATCTTTCTAGATTCTCTACAGTTGCAAATGGCTTCATTTCTTTCGACTGTATCAAGAGGATATTTACCGGTAGGTGGTCAAGCTTGTTGTATAATAGAAATAGCACCAGGTATAGAAATCAATAAATTAACTGATATAGCTCTTAAAGCAACTAACGTTACACCCGGAATGCAAATAGTTGAAAGAGCCTACGGAATGTTAGAAATACATTCTGATAGCCAAGGAGATGCAAGAACTGCTGGGCAAGCAGTATTGAATGCTATTCAAAAAACAGAAAATGACAGAATTAAACCTAAAATTCTTACAAGCCAACTTATAAAAAATGTCGAAGACCATCATGCCCAGCTTATTAATAGAATGAGACATGGAATGATGTTACTAAGAGGGGATACTTTATATGTTTTAGAAGTAGAACCTGCTGGCTATGCATATTATGCAGCTAACGAAGCTGAAAAAGCTGCAAGAGTAAATATTATTGAAGTAATTGGCTTTGGCAAGTTTGGAAGAGTTTATATTGGTGGAGAAGAAGCTGAAGTACTCGAATGTAAAAGAATTATCGAAAAACGTCTAAGCGAAATTACAGGTAGAGAAGATTATGCATAATTATTATTAATTATTAACTTTAAAAATTTATTAAAATGTCAGAAAAAACAGACGCTTTAGGAATGATAGAAACAAGAGGCTTCACAGCTATGGTTGAAGCATCTGATGCTATGGTTAAAGCTGCAAATGTAGAATTAATAGGATTCGAACAAATTGGCGGTGGGTACGTTACAGCTATAGTACGTGGAGATGTTGCTGCTGTAAGAGCTGCAGTTGATGCTGGTACCCGTGCAGCCGAAAAAGTTGGTGAAATAGTATCAGCACACGTGATCCCAAGACCTCATAATAATGTAGACAATGCATTGCCTTTAGGTAGGCCTCTTAAAAAATAAAAATAATTGAAAATAAATTATTAATGGTACTAGCTAAAGTTATAGGAACTGTTGTAGCTACACGTAAAGCCGAAAATATAGGGGGCATCAAATTTTTATTGTTAGAAAAAATTGACCCCATCTCTCTTAAAGGTAAAAACGATTTCGTAATAGCTATGGATAGCGTCGGAGCCGGTGAAGGTGAAATTGTTTTTTATGCCTCCGGTAGTAGCGCACGATTTACTAAAACTACTGAAGGAAAATCAACTGATTCTACTGTAGTAGCTATAGTAGAACTTATTGAAAAAGATGGAATTTTAACCTATAAAAAATAATAAAACATGAATCTTGCTAAAGTCGTAGGTACAGTAGTTAGTACTACCGTCAGTATTGAGATTGATGGAGCAAGGTATTTGCTAGTCGAAAAAACTAATCATTATGGCTCACCTAAAGGAGATTTTTTAGTCGCCTTAGATTTAGTAGGAGCTAACTATGGTGAATTAGTAATGATTTCAGAAAGTTCATCAGCAAGAGATACTCTAACCACCATAAATAAAGCTGTTGATGCAATTATTGTTGGAATAATTGACCTTATTGATGAAAACGATAATATCATTTATAAAAAAAATTAATTAAATTAAAAAGATATGGAAAATAATGATATGAAAGCACTAGGAATGATAGAAACTAGAGGCTTTGTAGCTATGGTAGAAGCTGCTGACGCTATGGTTAAAGCTGCAAAAGTTGAATTAATAGGATATGAAAAAATTGGCGGAGGGTATGTTACCGCTATAGTAAGAGGTGATGTAGCTGCCGTAAGAGCTGCAGTTGACGCTGGCACCCGTGCAGCCGAAAAAGTTGGTGAAATAGTATCTACTCACGTAATACCAAGACCTCATGATAACGTCGATACAGCCTTACCTTTAGGATTTATAAATAAAAAGTAAAATAATCAATTTAACCGAATATGGTAAATCTAAGGACATATATAATATTAGATTCATTACAGTTACAAATGGCTTCATACCTCTCATCTATATCAAGAGGTTACTTGCCAGTAGCAGGACAAGCAAGCTGTGTAATAGAAATAGCACCTGGTATAGAAATAAATACTTTAACCGATATAGCACTTAAAACTACAGCAGTAACACCAGGTATGCAAGTAGTTGAACGTGCCTATGGTATGCTTGAATTCCATTCTAATAGTCAAGGTGATACTCGTACGGCAGGGCAAGCTGTTTTAAAAGCTATACAAAAAAAAGAAGAAGATAGAATTAAACCAAGAATACTTACAAGTCAATTAATCAAAAATGTTGAAGATCATCATGCACAACTTATAAATAGAACTAGATACGGCATGATGTTATTAAGAGGAGATACTTTATATGTGTTAGAAATAGAACCTGCTGGTTATGCCTACTATGCAGCTAATGAAGCTGAAAAGGCTGCAAGAATAAACATTATAGATGTCGCCGGCGTAGGTAAATATGGTAGGATTTACATAGGAGGCGAAGAAGCTGAAGTACTTGAATGCAAAAAAATCGTTGAAAAACGTTTACTTGAAATCATAGGTAGAGAAGATTATAGATAAAACATATAAAATGATACTTGCAAAAGTTATAGGAACAGTAGTTTCTACCCGAAAAGCTGAAAAAATGAAGGGTATAAAATTGCTATTACTAGAAAAAATAGACCCTTTAACATTAAAGGGCAAAAATGATTTTGTCGTATCAACAGATAGTGTTGGCGCAGGAATAGGAGAAATTGTTCTATACGTATCTGGAAGTAGTGCAAGATATACAAATGTTACTGAAGGTAAACCTACTGATTCTTCGATAATAGCTATCGTTGACCTTATTGAAAAAGGAGGAAAGTACATTTATCAAAAAGATAATACAGAATTATAAAATAATATTTTTTTGTTTAACTAAATAATTAACTACAAAAATTAATGAATTATATTGTTTTAGGTGTATTAGAATATAGTAGTATTGCTATAGGTATAAAAGCCTTAGATGAAATGGTAAAAATTGCACCTATAAAAATAATTGAAGCTCGTACTATCTGCCCAGGTAAGTATATTATTATTTTTACTGGTGATGTTGCTTCGGTAGAATATTCTTATAAAAAAGGTTATGAAATAGGTAAAAATTTTATTGTAGATAATTTATTTTTACCTATGGTACACGAAGATGTTATACCTGCTATAAGCAATATAATTAAAATAGATGAATGGAACTCAATAGGCATAATTGAAACTAATTCAGTAATATCAAGCATAGAAGCAGCAGACGCTGCAGCTAAAACTGGAGGTATTAAAATTATAGAAATTAGATTAGCTATAGGTTTTGGAGGAAAATCTTATGTAAAATTAATAGGTAATTTAGATGAAGTACAAGCTGCTATGGAAGCAGGAACACTAAAAGCAAAAGCTAAAAACTTATTATGTATGGAGACAATCATCCCCAAACCTCATATGGAAATAAAACCTTTTTTCATGCAAATATAAGGAGTAATAAAAATGGATAATTTAGAAGAAAAAGTCCGCCAACTTGTTGAAGAAGTCATAAAAAACATGAACCTTAATCCTAATCAAGGTTATTCTACATTAAGTAGTAGTAACAAAACGGGTATATTTTCTGACCTTAATAGTTCTGTAGCTGCTGCAAAACAGGCATTTAAAGAATTAAATGCTCTCACCTTAGAAACACGTGCTAAAATTATTAATAATATTAGAAAAACTTGCTATGATAATATTGAAGTCTTATCAAAAATGGCTCATGAAGAAACAGGTATGGGCCGAACTGAAGATAAAATAATAAAAAATAAACTTGCTATAGATAAAACACCAGGCTTAGAAGATATAGAACCTCAAGCTTTTTCTGATGACAACGGCCTCACAATAGTAGAGCATGCTCCTTATGGAGTAATAGGCTCAATAACTCCATCTACAAATCCAACCGCTACTATAATTAGTAATGGCATAGGAATGATTGCTGCAGGGAATACCGTCGTGTTTAACCCACATCCTGCGGCTAAAAAAGTATCTTGCTTTTTAATTAATTTATTAAATAAAGCTATAATAGAAGCTGGAGGCCCCGCAAATGTCGTAACAGCAATAGAAAATCCTACCATAGAATCAGCTAAACAATTAATGACACACAAAGATATAGCTATTATGGTTGTTACTGGTGGCCCGGCTGTAGTTAAAACTGCTATGAATAGTGGTAAAAAAGTAATAGCTGCAGGCCCAGGGAACCCTCCATGTGTAGTAGACGAAACCGCTGATATAGTTAAAGCGGGGAAAGATATTGTAGCAGGAGCAAGCTTCGATAATAACGTAATATGTATTTGTGAAAAAGAAATTTTAGTAGTAGAGTCCGTCGCTGATAAACTTAAAGAAGAAATGAAAAAACATGGCGCATATGAACTCAACGAATCTCAAATAAAGAAAATAACTGATATTATAATTGTAGAACCAGGTAAACCTGGCCACGAAGGAGTAATAAATAAAGACTACGTAGGTAAAAATGCTGACTTTATTGCTAAAAAAACTCTTAATATAGATGTTCCTCCTTCTACACGATTATTATTATGCGAAGTAGATAAAAATCATCCTTTAGTATGGACAGAACAACTTATGCCCGTAATGCCCTTAGTACGTATGAAAAATGTTGATGAAGCTATAGACTTTGCTGTGGAGTGTGAACACGGTTTTAGACATACTGCTATAATGCACTCTTTAAATATAGCTAAACTATCAAAAATGGCTAAGGCAATGAACTGCTCTATATTCATTAAAAATGGACCAAGTTATGCTGGTTTGGGTGCAGGAGGAGCAGGATTTACATCTTTTACTATTGCAAGCCCCACAGGAGAAGGCATCACAAGAGCTAGAACATTCACAAGAGAACGCAGATGTACTTTAGTTGATTATTTTAGAATTATTTAATTAAAAAAATAATAGTATAAATGAAACTAGGTAAAGTAATAGGCCGAGTAGTAAGTACAATAAAAGTTGATTCATTTGAAGGTGTGAAACTTATGCTTTTACAACCATTAGACGAAAATCTTGAAAAAATAGGCGATCCTATAGTAGTATTTAATACTGTACAAGCAGGAATAGGAGATATTGTTTATTACGAAACAAGTAAAGAAGCAGGAAGAGTACTCGAAACCACACTAAATCCTTGCGATGCTGCTATTATGGGAATTATCGATGAATTAAATATAAAAAAATAAAATGATTATAGGTAAAGTTATCGGTAATGTAGTGGGCACCATAAAAGCCCCCGGATATGAATCTAAAAAAATACTTGTTATCCAACCAATTGATATTGAAGGTAATAACAAAGGTAAAGCTATATTAGCTATAGATGCTGTACAAGCCGGTATAGGTGATATCGTTCTTGTCTTAGAAGAAGGTAATTCTGCAAGAGATATTATTAATGAACCTGAATCTTTAACTGTTAAAACTGTAGTAGCAGGAATCATCGATGAAATATCTTTAAATAAATAATTTTAAAATAAAGCATGATGACAATAAACAACTTTGATAAACATAATACTGCTGACATTGTTAAAAGAATTGCCATTGGAGCCGACCATTCTGCATATCAAGTAAAAGAAATACTAAAAAATTATCTGTCTAATCTTGGTTATATAGTAACAGATGTTGGTACCTATAATGAAACTGATAAAGTTGATTACCCTGATTTCGCGTATGCCGTAGCTAAAAAAGTTGTAAATGGAGAATGTGAAAGAGGAATTATGCTTGATGCTGCTGGTATAGGCTCATCAATTGCTTGTAATAAAGTTAACGGAATAAGAGCTGCTTTATGCTGGAGTAAAAAAACTATAATTAATAGCCGTGCGCATAATTGTGCTAATATCTTAACTATGGGAGCAATGCAACATACAGCAGCCGAAATATGTGAAATGGCTAAATTATGGTTAGAAACACGCTTCGAAGGGGGACGCCATTGGCCAAGAATTAATAAAATAATGTCTATCGAAAGAAATGGAGGAAACTATGGAAAATAATAAAGACCTTATTAATAAAATTACTAATGAAGTAATTTTACGACTAAAAGCCGAAATAGGAAAAGAAAATACGGATTTTGCAAAAGCTCATAAAACAAAAGATACAGAAGAATTTACCCCTGAAATATTAGCTTCATACATAGATCATACACTTTTGAAGCCTGAAGCTACATCTTCACAATTTGACCAACTTTGTAAAGAAGCTTTAATATACAAATTCAAATCAGTATGTGTCAACTCTAGTTGGGTCTCTTATGTAGCTAAAAAATTAAGAGGAAGTGGAATAAAAATATGTGCTGTGGTAGGCTTTCCTTTAGGAGAAATGGATAGCAGAAGTAAAGCCTTCGAAACAAGAAGCGCAATAAGCAATGGAGCTAATGAAATTGATATGGTAATTAATATAGGCGCTTTAAAATCAGGAAATTACAAACTAGTAGAAGAAGATATAAGAGCTATTAAAAGAGCTTGCAGAAGCAACACTATATTAAAAGTAATTATAGAAACAGGGTTACTCAAAGAAGAAGAAAAAATTATAGCTTGTCAATTAGCTAAAAAAGCAGAAGCTGATTTTGTAAAAACATGTACAGGCTTTTTAGGAGGCGTAGCAACTGTTGAAGATGTCATATTAATGAGAAAAATAGTAGGATCTAGAATGGGAGTTAAAGCTAGTGGAGGAATACGTGATTTTAATCAAGCTGTAGCCCTTATAAAAGCAGGCGCAAATAGATTAGGCTGTGGTGCTAGCGTAGCTGTAGTTACAGGTCAAGTTAATAAAAGTAATTATTAAAATATAAATTTCTAAATAATATTACTTTGTATTTTCTTTATCCTATCAATTTATATTTTCTTATTTGAAGCATTTTTGTTATTTAATATTTTTAACATTTCATTGTGTAAAACTTTATTTGTAGCTAATATATCATTACCAAATATAAAATTATTTCCACCATTATATTCTGTAACCTTGCCTGCTGCTTGCTCAACAATAAATGCACCTGCAGCAACATCCCATGGGCTTAATCCTTCTTCAAAAAAAATATCAAACCTACCACAAGCAACATAGCAAAGATCAACAGCTGCAGAACCTAAACGTCTCACACCTTGTGACTGTTGAAATAAATATTTTAAAACTGACATATATTGCTCAAGTTTTGAAAAGTCTTTTGAAGGGAATCCTGTACCTACAAGAGAGTCTGCTAAGGTAGAAGTTGCTGAAACTTGAATTTGTTTTCCATTAAGCCATGCTCCTTCGCCGTATGAATAAAAACATTCTTCTTGCATAACTTCATAAACTACTCCCAAAATAACTTTATTATCCTTCATCAACGCAATGCTTATTGAAAAACAAGGAACACCATGTATAAAATTAGTAGTTCCATCTAAAGGGTCAATAATCCATAAAAGTGGTTTTTTCTCTTGTTGTATTGTTTTTTCTTCCACAATAAAACCAGCATCTGGTAAAATTTTACTTAATTCTCGAACTATTCTTTTTTCTGATATAGTATCAACATAAGTAACAAAATCATTAAATCCCTTTTGTAGAATATCATTAGAATTTAATTGTCCCATTTCTTTCTTAATCATATCACCATTACCAATACATAAATTTAAAATCTGTTGATATATTTGTGGTAAATTCATATTGTATTGCTTTTTATCTTAATAATAAAAATTTAAATAAATTTATATATATATTTATTGTATTTAAATAAATAGCATAAAATTAAAAATATATTAAATTATATAAAAGAAAAAACAAATTTAATATTTTTATAAATTTAAATGTTTTTTTAAAAATTGTCCTGTGACCGAATTATTATTCTGGATTAGTTGTTCAGGTGTGCCTTCAAAAACTAAATAGCCACCATTATCACCACCTCCAGCCCCTAAATCAATTACCCAGTCAGCACATTTTATTATTTCCATATTATGTTCTATAACAATTACTGTATGCCCTTTATCAATAAGTTGGTTAAAGGCTGAATACAATTTACTAATATCATGGAAATGAAGCCCCGTAGTAGGTTCATCAAAAATAAATATCATAGGCGATTCATTATTCATTTTAGATAAATAATAAGCTAATTTAATACGTTGAGCTTCACCTCCACTAAGTGTTGTAGAAGATTGTCCCATTTTTAAAT
>DAOTOD010000027.1:0-8463 GCA_035451165.1 Bacteroidales bacterium | reverse complement strand
AATACTTTACCACCTGGTTTGGTAATATCGTTTGAACCTCCTATAACAGCTATACTATTAGGATTAATAAGATTATTATTTATCATATTTTATTATTTAAAAATGTTGTGCTAAAATAAATATTATTCTTTTATTATTCTTACTTCCGTCCTTCTGTTTTTTTGTCTTCCTTCTTCTGTTGAATTGTCAGCAACAGGTTCAGTATCTCCATAACCTTTTGCAATTAAACGTTCGGGAGCAATACCTTTTGTGATTAAATAATTACGTACACTATTAGCTCTTGCTTCTGAAAGTACTAAGTTGTCTTTTGCTTTACCTATACTATCTGTATGCCCCGCTATTTCTATAATCATATTGTTTTTTATTTTTAATATTTCTACAAGATTATCAAGCGATTTAAAAGATTCTTTTCTTAGAGTAGCTTTACCGAAATCAAAATATACATCTTCAAGTACATATACTTTAGCAGGTTCTATTTTAATATGAACGGAAAACTCATACAAACCTTTATCGGCAGGAACTTCTAAAATTGAATAGTTGACCGAATCATTAAAATTACGGTATTTAATATAGTAAGTATTATTTTTAGGTAATAAAATAGAAAATGTACCTTTGTTGTCAGTTATACCCCAAAAAACAGTGGGCTGATTAGTGCCCTCAAAATATATAGGCTCATTACTTCTGGGAATATTTGAAAAATTAGTAACTAATACTTTTACTAAAACATTTGTTTCGTTGGGTTTTAAATCCTGTCCAATAGTAAAAATAGCTTTAAATATTATTATTAAAATAAATATTATTCGCATATGGCTTGTTTTTAATCTCTTCCACATATTGTTATATAAGGACAAAATACACATATTTCTTTGACATTATCAGTTTGATAAAAAGGTATATCTTTATTAAATATATTATAAATAATTGATAATATCTTTTCTTCTACCTTTTTTAAATCTCCATGTTCAAATTTTTCAGAATTATTGAGCCGAACTTTTATTATATTATTTTGACTTTTTCTTAGTTGTATTATACCAGCTTCAAAAAAATTAGCATTGCATTTTTTATTTTTTGAAAATAAAAAGGTATAAACTAATAATTGCAAACTTTTAGCAAATTTAGAATCATTTGTTAAGTCTTCAAAATCATAGATTACTAATTCTTTTTCATCAGTTTTTCCAGTTTTATAATCTATTATGAATGCAATATCATTATTTGTGTCTACACGGTCAACCTTCCCTTTTAATGTTATGGGTATGATTTCATTGTTTATATTGATATTCGTAGAGAATTGTAATTCTTCTTCTGACATTGAAACAATAAAATTATCATCAGGGTGGTTGGCAAGGCATTCTTTTTCTATTGAAAAATAATTTTCAATAATTTTTTTTATAGAAACAACTGCTAAAAAGTTTTGCCCTGTTGAAATATCAATATTGCTAAAATCTTGGTCAATTACTCCTTTTATTGTTTGTGCTACGTCAGATTGCATTTTTGTTAGTATTTCTGAAGAAATTTTTGAATTTAAACACTTACTATAAAGCCTTTTAAGTACTTCGTGAATGATAGAACCAAATTTATAAGAATTGATAGTATAAGGATCGTCGTCAACGTCTTTAATTTTAGCTATTTGGTTAAAATAAAATTTAAGAGGACAGGCAATAAAATTATTTAAATCGGTTGGGGTAAAGCCTTTTTTTGCTTTTTCTTTTATGTTATTTATTATTAAATCATCTTTAATAATTGAAATAGGCTTTATTGAGTTAATTTGTATCTCCTTAAAGCTTAAAATGTTTTTAATAATTTTAATTTTAGGATTGACTAATGGTAATTCGGTTTCTATTTGTTCTATAAAGCGACTTTTTTCACCCGAGTTGAAATCATTTTCTTTTGTATTATATATAATGTGAATTTTTTTACTTCTTTGTATTAATCTGTAAAAATGATAAGCATATATGGCATCTTTTCCTTTGCTGAAAGGCAAACCATAAGCTCTTCTTATATCTGCAGGAATAAAAGTAGGAGTTAATGAATTGGTAGGTAATATATTTTCATTAGCCGATAAAATAATAATTTTTTCGAAATCAAGTGTCCTTGTTTCCAATAAACCCATAATTTGTAGGTCTTGTAAAGGTTCCCCGTAAAAAGGTATTTTAATGTACTTTAATACGTTATTAAATAATGCATATAAAGATTTTATATCAATATTTAAGTTAAGATTAATAATTGTTTCGCTTAATTTGTTAAAAATATTATTAAAATATGATAAGTATTCTTTCTCTGTACTTGTTGTAAATGAATTAATTAGTAGATTTGTAATACTTTGCATGTTATTTAAAGCAGTAATAGAATTATCTTCCCATGAACTTAACAATAGCTTTAAATTGTTAAGATTCACGTTATTATAAAAGTTATTAATAAAATCTTTTAAGCTTATGTATATTGAGGAGTTATGATTGTTTTTAGTAAAAATATTTTCATAATTATTATCAAGTAACCTAATTATATAAGGATGTTTAAGAAAGTTTATAATGTTTTCACTCAAAAAAACTTCTTCATTTTTAATAATTTTTTTGTTTAAATGAATATCAAATAGATTTTGATAGATTTCAGATATGGTAAGTTGTCTTAATGGTAATCCCATTGTAATATTAAAATTATTTAACTCTTTAGGTATTGAGTTAAGAATAGGAAAAAGAAGTTTATCATCAACAAGAATAATCGCAGTCTTATCGACATTGTTTGTTTGATTTAGTTGTTCTTCTATTAGTCTTCCTGCATATTTCGCTTGCAATACTTTACCATGTACTCCCGTAATTGTAATTTCTTTTTCTTCTTTTTCTATATTATACTCAAGCCAGTTAAAATTTTTATTTTTTGATAAATAACGCCTTAAAAATTGCCCTGCTTCATGTTCTGTATTACTGTAGTAATAATTATCTACATCCCATAATATTTCTGCTAATTTGTTTTTTTGTAAGGTAAATATTATTTTTTCTTCTGCCGGAGTCAATGCATTAAAACCTAAAAATACAAATTTTTCATCGTTTTTTATTGTATTTAGTTTTTCAGTAGCCATTCTAAAGGCTAAACCTTGATAGCTATAGCCTTTTTTTAAAAGTTGATTTTTGAAAGCATTATAATATTTTTTTAAAGAGTGATAAAAAGTTAAGTATTTTTTTTGATAATAAGTCAAAGGTGCTCCTAAATTCCACGTTTTTATTGCAGCTACTTCGTTTATAGCTTCAAAAATGTTGTCGTCTATTAAATAAAGGTCTATTTCGTTGAAATCGTTTAACACCTGGCCCGCCCATCTTAATACTTCCTGAAAATTTTTTTTACTATCTTCAGTTTCTATATCACAATATGTTTTATAAAATTCTAACAAGAGGTAAGTATTATCTATTATTTCTAATTTTGATAATTTCATTATAAAATCTTCTATCGCCATTATTTCAGGGCAATAGATTGGTTCTGTTATTTTTTGAGATATGTATTTTTTTAAATAAAGAGAGCTTCTTTTGTTAGGTACAATAATTTTAAGATTTTTTATATTATCTTTATAATTACTTATTATGTAAGAAGCTGCTTTTTGAAGAAAATATTCCATTAATATTTAGTATTTTTGTGTTTAGTTTTGAGCATAAATTTAATAAATAATATTGTGTTAGGTTAAAATAATTTTTGTTTAATTTTATTCTTACATAACATTTTTAAATTAATTAAGTTTATTTCTATTTAAAATTTAAAACATGAAAAAAAATTTCACTGTTAATATAGGGAATAAAATATTTAATGTAGATGAAGATGCTTATGATAAGTTAAAAGATTATTTAGAAAGTTTGATGCTTTATTTTCGCGAAAATGAGGCAGTTAATGAAATACTCTCAGATATTGAACATAAAATAGCTGAAATGTTATCTGAAAAATTATCAGAAGAGAAAAATATAATAACAATAAATGATATTTTAGAAGTAATTGCAAAACTAGGTAGTCCTGATAAAAGTAAAGAAAATGAATCACAAAATGTTAATAATAAAACAAATAAAAGAAAAAGACTATATAGAGATTATGATAATAGAATATTAGGTGGCGTTTGTGGAGGTTTAGCTGCTTTTTTTGGAATAGAATCTATGTGGGTGCGATTTGCTTTTATTTTAGCTTTTTTCGTCTTCGGAATAGGCCCCTTTATATATATCATTTTATGGATGACAATACCTGTTGCTAAAACTACTGTCGAAAAACTTGAAATGAGGGGCGAACCGATAAATATTACTTCAATTGAAAAAAATATTATTGAAGAATTTCAAGCAATTAAAAATAAATTTAATGAAACAGAAAAAGATTTACCGTTAAGATATACAAAAAAAATAGCTGCTGCCTTAGAAAAAATTGCAAAAGTTCTTTATAAACTTATTTTTTATGTTGCTAGATTTATTGGAATTCTTATAGGTATCGTTTTTGTAATGGTGAGTATTTTTTTAATAATAGGATTTTTAGGCACTTTATTTTCATATAACCAACATTTTTTTATTGCTACCGAAAATATAATAGGATTTTCAATACCTTTAATGTTTAATAACTTTTTTGAATCATCAGCACAAATTACTTTGGCAATTATCGGCATCAGCCTATTTGTGGGCGTTCCTTTAATAATGTTAATGTATAATGGTATAAAATTAATATTTGGCTTAAAGGTTAAAACGGTAATTGTGGGATTATCTGCTTTTTCACTTTGGCTTGCAGGGACAGTAATATGTGGAATAATGGCTTTACAATTAATGAATGATATTGCTTATAAAATTACTATAACTAAAAAATATAATTTTAAAATACATAGAAAAGAAATTTATTTTGTAGCCTCTAAAGATAAAGGAATAGATACTTTATTTACTGACTATCAATTGATTGGGAAATGGAATATGATTTCAAGTGATAAAAAAGAAATATTATTTGGAATTCCTGATTTTGAAATGCAACCATCGGATAATGATAGCATAAAAATTATAATATATTCAAGTGCAAGAGGCAAAAACAAGTCACTTGCATACAACAGAGCCGATAAAGTAATTTATAACTTTACATGTAATGATACTGCTTTAATCTTTGATCCTTATTATAGGTTGCCTTTAAATGCTAAATGGAGAGGACATAATCTTAAAGTAATAGTTAAAATACCTACTAACAAACAAATAATTTTTGATAAAAGCATGAAAAATATACTTTTTAATGGCTCTAATTTTGAAAAATTTCAAAACATGGATTTAATTACTGAAAAATGGTTAGTTACAAATAGTGGAATTATTTCACAAAGTAAGAAAGACACTATTAATAATTGATAACTTAGATTATACACCAATGCCATGCTTTGAAATTAATATTTTTAGTTTATTTATATGATAAAGCTTGTTTTAATTACATTTTATATTTCTAAATATAAAGTAGATTGTGTTAATGGCAATAAATGAAAAGTAAATGAAAAATAAATATGTATTGTTTGGGTTTATTATTTTAGAAGCATTTATACTAAATACATGTAAAAAAGATAAAACGGCAACTTTTACATTGAAAGGAATTGTGCTTGATAAAAGTTATGGAAATGTTGTAACAGATGCAAAAATTACCTTATGGGCAAATAAAATACAAACAGGTATATATAGCTCTGGTTATGAAGAACTTACTACATTTTATACTGATAAAAATGGTGAATATAATGTGAATGTGAAACTTCAAAAAACAGCAGGTTATAAAATTTCTATCCGTAAATATAATTATTTTGATTATGACCAAACTATACCTGCTGATAATTTCCAACCAGGAGGAAGTTATTATACAAGTTATTCAATTGCACCTGTAGGATATATTACTATTAGAGCAGTAAATAAATTCCCTTATAATAAAAATGATTTTATATCATATAGATTTACAAATGGTTATTTAGACTGTTTTTCTTGTTGTAATAACGTTACAATTAAAGGCTATGGCGAAAATTTTGATTCAACTTATACCTGCATGGCTGTAGGAGGTACTCAACTTATAATATCGTGGAATGTTATAAAAAATGGGCAATATTTTTATAACAATAATCCTATATATTGTAAACCATTTGATACAACATATTTTGAAATATCATATTAATTTTTTATATTATTTTATGTAATGTTTCATAAATATCTTTCCACCTTTGGCTGTCTATTTTAGCTCCAATCACTTCAACAACTTTCCCAGCTACTAAAGAGCCTAGAATCCCACATTTATCAAGAGGTAAATTGTTAACTAATCCATATAAAAAACCACTGGCATACAAATCTCCTGCTCCTGTAGTATCAAGTAATTTAGCTGGAATAATCCCTATATAATATATGTTTTCTCCTTTTTTTATGATAGAGCCTTTATTCCCTTTTTTTACTATTGCAAATTCACAATGTCTGGCAATATCATTTACTGCTTCATCCGGCTCTTTGCCAGTAAATGCTTTAGCTTCTTCTTCATTAGCAAATACTATATCAACATATTTTTCTATCATCGATTTTAAAAAATCAATATTTTCATTCACTATATTATAACTTGCTAAATCTAATGAAACAATCATTTTATTATCTTTAGCTAATTTTAAAGCTTTTTCTAATAACTCATGATTTTGTACTAAATAACCTTCTATGTGAAGATATTCATATTCTTTAAAAATATTAGGATTTAAATCATCAGCACTTAACTCTATTGCAGCACCTAAATAAGTAGCAAATGTGCGCTCATAATCAGGGCTTACAAGCGCAATAGCATGCCCCGAAGTAGAACTGCTTTCATATAAAATAGCTTCAATAGAATGTTTCTTCATCTCTTCGCGAAAAAAAGTTCCTAAATCGTCGGTACCAATTTTACCAATAAAGCCAGTTTGTATGCCTAAATTTGCTAATCCATTAATAGTATTTGCTGCTGACCCTCCAGAACTTTGAGAACGTATTAAATTATTTGTTAAATCTAATATATGCATCGAAAAATGTTTATCAACTAACTGCATGCTACCTTTACGCAAACCAAATTTTTCTAATAACTTATCATCATTTAAAATAGTCATAATATCAACAAGTGCATTACCTATACCTAAAATTTTTTTTCTCATCTTTTACTTGTTATTTTTATGATGTAAAAATATGCTCCAAATATATATAAATTAATTATTTATATTTGTGATAAAAAAAAATAAAAAAATATTGTTTTTTTAAAAAATACATTTAAATTTGCGACAAGTTTATTAAAATATTCCTCCTTAGCTCAGTTGGTTAGAGCATCTGACTGTTAATCAGAGGGTCGCTGGTTCAAGTCCAGCAGGGGGAGCAAAAAATTAATTGAAATATGTAAAATTAATGTTAAATGTTAAAAAATAATATTAATTTTATGTTTTTATTTTTTTTATGAAATAATAATAAATAATACAAATTATATATTTATGAGAAAAAAAATTCTACTCTCATTCCTGGTTTTAGCTTTTTCAACCTTTTTAGGTTTTTCCCAGGAAAGTAAAAAATTTTCAATAGATTATCAAACAACTCAAAAAGGAGGTATTGTTTTACTAGGAAATTCAGTAGTAAGTTGTGCCGCCGATCCCACTAAAGCAGGTGGAACATGCCAAACAGGTACTTCTGAAATGCCTCCAGCTGGCACATATAGAAATAATTCATTTAATGGAGTTTACGTTGATATAGATGGGGACCCGTCAACTTTTATGTCTTCTAGTGATAGCCTTGCTTTACCTAATTGCTCGGAAATTTTATGGGCAGGATTATATTGGGGAGGTAGAGGCCAAAATACTCCTGGAAGAACAAATGTTAAAATTAAAGTTAATAATGGCTCGTATCAAAATATAACTGCTGATACTTCTTTTGGTAGTAGCAGTGGCGTAAGTGCTTATCATTGCTTTAAGAATATTACTAATGTAGTTAAAAATGCAGGTATTAATGCAAGGTTCACTTTAGCTGATATACCTGTTAGCGGAATAGGTAATACTGATGCTTTCGGTAGTTGGGTGATAGTTGTAGTATATAAAAATAATAGTAAGCCATTACGTCATCTTGCTGTTTATGACGGTTCTGTTTATATATCAAACTTTTTTAGCCCTTACGATGTCACTTTTTCAGGATTTAATACTCCTTCATCAGGACCTGTTAGTTTTGAAGTAGGTATTTTTGCTCACGAAGGTGATAGAGGTACAAATGGCGGAACTCTTGCATTTAATGGTGTAGCAATATCAGATGCTCTTAATCCAGCTAACGATATATTAAATAGTACTCATTCTGTAAATGGAGCACTTACCCCTTATAGAATACCTTCATTAAATAATACCGCCGGTGGTGCCGACGCTGATATCTTTAGCCCTAATAATACAACGTTTAGTTATATAGGAGATTCTGCAACTTCTGGAATTCTTAGAATGGCTACTACTATGGATTCTTATTGGATACAAGT
>DAOTOD010000026.1:0-8603 GCA_035451165.1 Bacteroidales bacterium | reverse complement strand
TATAAAGATGTAGTGAATGAAATATTAGATTTTCTTTTAAAGCGAATAAAGATTTTAAATGATTTAGGAGTAAAAGATGTAATTATAGATGTTGGTTTTGGCTTTGGTAAAACAATAGAAGATAATTATAAACTACTTCGTAATTTACACAAGTTTCACATAACCGAAGCACCTATATTAGTTGGTATTTCAAGAAAATCAATGATAAATAAAGTATTAAATATTTCTCCAGAAGATGCTTTAAATGGTACTACAGTTTTGAATACACTTGCACTTTTACAAGGAGCTAATATTCTGAGGGTACACGATGTTAAAGAAGCTGTAGAAACAATAAAATTAGTTAGAAGTTATTTATCTTAATTTTTTTTAGCTCAAAATAAAAAATATTGTCAATCATTTGATTTTTAATTAAAAAATATATATATTTGTTAATTATATATATTTTAAAAATATATAATCAACAAAAAATAAAAATACAATTATGGAATCAATTAATAATAAATCCATTGTAGTACCACATGATTTTTCAAGTGCTTCAGTAAAAGCTATTGAATTTTCAGCTTATTTAGCTGAAAAGATGAAAAAAAAACTTATTTTATTGAATATTTGTGATAGTGGTACTTTAAATTACTTAAAAATAAAAGGGCTTAATAAATCGAATATTGAAGAAGAATTACAAAAAATAGCGAGTGATTTATCAAAACAATATAATGTTGAAATAGAATGCCTTGTTAAGCCTGCTCGTATTTTAGATATAGGAATGATATCATATAAACATAATGCTAGTTATATCACTATAGGTTTAGAAAAACCTAAAAAAGGCGCTAGTAAAATTATGAGAATGATTGTTAAATCACCTATACCTGTTTTTATTGTACATGATAGACCATTTCATCCTATTAATGATATTGTTTTTCCATTAGATGAAACAGAAGAATCGAGGCAAAAAAGTGGATGGGCAGCAAAAATAGCTCTTGCTACAAATGCTACTGTCCATGTTTATTCTATAAATTTAGAACACCAACCAGATTCTATCCGTTTTTCTCATAATCTTGTAGTTAAACAAATTGAAAAATTTTTTAGTGAGCAATGGGTTAAATTTAAAACTATATATGCTTCTGATACTAAAACAACTTTTGGGAAACAATATGTAAGTTATGCAGAATCAATTAATGCTGGATTAATAATAATAATTAGAGAATCAACTTCATTATCATTCTTATCTTCAATAATATGGAAACCTAATGATAAAGCTGTTTTATTTAATTCAAAACGAATACCTTCACTTATAATCAATCCTAAAATATATTCTGCCCGTTAAAATATATTATTTTTGTTATTGCATTTTGCAATAGATAAAAAAATTATATACAGATTTCTTAAAATATATTTTAATGGATAAAGTTATAGCTAAAAAAAAAATTAAAGAGCTTACTGATATTATTAATTACCATAATTATCGTTATTATGTTTTAAATTCTCCTGAAATAAGTGATTATGAATTTGATATGCTTCTTAAAGAACTAGGTGAGCTTGAAAAAAAATTTCCAGAATTTATTGAACCTGATTCTCCTACTCAACGAGTTGGTGGAGTACCTATTAAAGAATTTCAAACGGTTGTCCATAAATATCCTATGTTATCGTTAGCTAATACTTATACTAAGGATGAAATTATTGAATTTGATGAAAGAGTTAGAAAAATAATAAAAGATAATGTTGAATATGTTTGTGAGCTTAAATATGATGGTGTAGCTATTTCATTAAATTATGTTGATGGTAGGTTAATTAGAGCTGTTACTCGTGGTGATGGTGAAAAAGGAGATGATGTAACAATTAATGTAAAAACTATTAAGTCTATTCCTTTAAAATTAAAAGGTAATAACTTTCCTAATGATTTTGAAATTAGAGGCGAAATATTTATGCCGCGCGATGAATTTAATAGGTTAAACGAAATAAGAGAAAAAGATGGAGAACCTCCTTTCGCAAACCCTCGCAATGCTGCAGCAGGTAGTTTAAAATTACTTGATTCATCAGAAGTAGCTAAACGTCGTTTAGATGTATTTTTGTATTTTTTGTTGGGAGAAACACTTCCGTGTGATAATCATTATGATAATCTTATGTTAGCTAAAGAATGGGGGTTTAAAATTTCAAACTATATAGCCAAATGTAAAAATATAAATGATATCTTTTTGTTTATTGGAGAATGGGAAAAAGGAAGATACGATTTACCTTTTGATATAGATGGAGTAGTGATAAAAGTTAATTCTCTAAAACAACAAGAAATATTAGGTTATACTTCAAAAGTACCACGATGGGCAATTGCTTATAAATATCCTGCTGAAAGGGTTTCGACAAAACTTGTTTCTATTGATTTTCAAGTTGGGCGGACAGGGGTTATAACGCCTGTAGCTAATCTAGAGCCTGTATTACTTGCAGGCACTATAGTTAAAAGAGCTTCTTTACATAATTATGACATAATAAAAAAACTTGATGTAAGATTGGGAGATACAGTTTTTGTAGAAAAAGGTGGAGAAATTATTCCTAAAATAGTAGGTGTAAATATAGAATTACGTCCACCCTATTCTAAACCTTTCGTTTTTATAGAATATTGCCCTGAATGTGGTAGTAAATTACAAAAAACTGAAGGAGAGGCTGCTTATTATTGTCCTAATAATATTTGGTGTAAACCTCAAATTAAAGCTAGTATAGAACATTTTACTAGTCGTAAAGCTATGAATATTCAAAGTTTAGGTGAAGGTAAAACAGCTATTTTATACGATAAAGGTATAATAAAAAATGTAGCTGACTTATATGATTTAAACGAATCTGATTTATTAGGGATTGAGGTTACTTATGAAATAGCAGGGACTAATGAAGTTAGAGTGGTTAAATTTAGGGAAAAAACTGTAGAAAATATTCTTAAAGCAATAGAAGAATCTAAGAAAGTACCTTTTGAAAGAGTGCTTTATGCATTAGGGATTAGATATGTAGGAGAAGCAACTGCAAAAATATTAGCTCAAAAATTTAAAAATATTGACAATTTAATTAATTCGTCTTACGAAGAACTATTAAATACCGAAGAAATTGGTGAAAAAATAGCTAATAGTATTAAAACATTTTTTAGCAATCCTGAAAATATTAACCTTATTAATAGATTGAAAAGTAAAGGCTTACAATTTGAGGTAAAAAATGAAACTTATATTAGTTCTTCTGAATTACTTAAAGGTAAATCGTTTGTAGTAAGTGGTAATTTTGGTACACCCGAAAAAAGAGAAGAAATAAAAAAACTTGTAATTAATAATGGTGGGAAAATTCAAAGTTCTGTAAACTCAAAAACTAATTATATAATAGCTGGAGAAAATATGGGACCCGAAAAATTAAAAAAAGCAGTTGAATTAAACATTCCAATAATAAATGAAAATGAATTTTTTAAAATGATTAGTTACAAATAATTTATTAGTAATATTCAATATATCTTTTATTCATTATCGTATCTTGTTTCCTTTGTATTATAGATTGTATAATGTTATTATTAAGATCATAAGTGTATTTGTAATAAGTACAATCTATTTCTTGTTTACTATTTTTTATACATACTTTTACCCGATTACCAAATTTATCATATTCATATATATATTCATAAATAAGATTATTATAACTGTCGTACCATAAATATTTTGCAGGATAATCAACTTCGCCAGAATATATCTGAATATGAGTGTTTTTAAGATGATTGTTTTTATCAAAGTTTTTTGTTTCTACTAGTCTATTTTTATTATCATATTTGAATAATGAACAATAAATTATCTCTCCTTTTTCATCATATGTAACTGTTTTGATTATATTTTTCGCAGTGTCGTACCCAAAAGTTAATTTACTTTTATTATTGTTGTTTAAAGTCTGTGTTTCAATAAGTAGCCCATCTTTATTATATTTATTCAAATACTTAACTGTATCAATTTTTTCATTATTTTTAGATATCCATTGGGTTTTATAATATTTATCATATTTATATTGATTTTCAGAAATTAACTTGCCATTAGCATCATAAAATTGAGACCATTCTATGAACCCCAAGTTATTAAAATTATAAATAACTTTATTGATTAACTTATTTTCGTACCATTTATTATTGATGTAGCTAACCGTATAAGATTCTTCTACTAATCTTTTTACTTTACCTTTGATATTCCAAAGTTTATAGTCATTAGGTGGTGTATAAGTAAATTCATTATTTATTTCTTTTATATTTTGCTTACAAGCTACTAACAAAATTAATAAATAAAAAATAAAATACTTTTTCAATTGATATTTAGTTTTTTTTACTATTAAATTTTATTAGTTCATTATCACCGAATTTTTTACAATTATAACATTGAACATGATTTTCGATCCCTTCAATTAATTTAGAACATTTTTTACATTTATACCATTCTCCTTCAATATAATAACGCCCACCACTAATTTTAATTACTTTACCTTCTATGAAAGCTTGAGCAATATTGGCTAAAGCTTTATTATGAATTCTTGTAAAAGTTGGTCTTGAAATATTCATATGTTTAGCAGCTTGTTCTTGTGTTAATTTTTCATAATGAATTAATCTTATGCTTTCGTATTCTTCAAAGGTTAATTTTACAATTTGTGGTTTGTTTTTGTTTATACCAAATGGTTTAAATCCTTCCATTAAAGGTGGATGTTTTATTTTTCTAATTTTTTCGGGCCTCGGCATAAGACAGCTATGTTTAATTAATAAGTAAAAAGCAAATTTAAATATTTTAATAAAAATATTTTATTTAATCATTATAACTAATTAAAATAAAATATAAAAATTTTGTTAATATAACTTAAGATTATAAATTTGCAACAATACTAATAAATAAAAAGGAGTTTTTATGATTTTAAAAAGAAAGAATATTATTATTATCGGCGCTGCCGGTAGAGATTTTCACAATTTTAATACTTATTTCAGGGATAATGAAGAATTTAATGTAGTTGCATTTACTGCTGCTCAAATACCCGATATTGATGGAAGAAAATATCCCGCGGAACTTGCTGGTAAATTATATCCTGATGGTATACCTATTTATGCTCAAGCAGATTTACCTTCACTTATTAAAGATTTAGATGTAGATACTTGTGTTTTTTCATATAGTGATGTCCCTTATCAATATGTAATGAATTTAAGTGCAATTGTAAATCAAGCTGGTGCTAATTTTAGCTTATTAGGTCCTAAACATACTCAAATTAAAAGTAATAAACCTTTAATAGCTGTTGGTGCTGTTAGGACAGGTTGTGGGAAAAGTCAAACTTCGAGACGTTTAATAGAAATATTAATGAGTATGGGCATAAAAGTAGTAGCTATTAGACACCCTATGCCCTATGGGAATTTAGTAGCTCAAAAAGTACAAAGATTTGCAAATATAGAAGATTTACATAAGCATAACTGTACAATTGAAGAAATGGAAGAATATGAACCTCATGTAAAAAGAGGTAACGTAATATATGCAGGAGTTGACTATGAAGCAATACTCCATGAAGCTGAAAAAGAAGCTGATGTGATTTTATGGGATGGTGGCAATAATGATTTTTCTTTTTATAAACCTGATTTGATGGTTACTGTTGTTGACCCTCACCGTCCAGGCCATGAACTTACTTATTATCCCGGTGAAGTGACTTTACGTATGGCTGATGTGGTAGTTATAAATAAAATTGAAACAGCATCACCAGAAAATATCCAAACAGTAAGAAATAATATTGCAAAAGTAAATCCATCAGCTATAATTATTGATGGAGCATCGCCAATATCTGTAGCTAATCCTGAAATGATTAAAGGCAAAAAAGTATTAGTAGTTGAAGATGGCCCTACTTTAACGCACGGTGAAATGAAAATAGGAGCTGGTGTTGTAGCTGCTCACCGTTTTGGGGCTAAAGAACTTGTGGATCCTCGCCCATATACTGTAGGCAAACTTACTGAAACTTTTAAAATTTACCCTAATATAGGCACTTTGTTACCAGCTATGGGCTATGGGAGTGAACAAATAGCTGACCTCGAAAAAACAATAAACAATACCGATTGCGATACAGTCTTAATAGCTACGCCTATTGACTTAACACGCATTATTAAAATCAACAAACCCCATACTAAAGTAGATTATGAATTGCAAGAAATTGGAAAACCAGATTTTAATGATATACTAAGTGATTTTGTGAAAAAATATAATATTAAATAAATAATTTTTTTATTTGCATTCATTTGTATTATATTTTTTTATTAATTTTATAAAATAAAATTTAAAACCAAAAAATTATGAAAAAGAGAAATTTTTTAATTATTTGTGTAATGTTATTAATAGGTGTGCTTATTTTTAATGCTTGTAATAAAGATGATACAACAAAACCTGTTATAACTTTAAAAGGTTCATCAACAATGACCATTGTTCTTAACTCAACGTTTACAGATCCTGGTTATACAGCAACTGATGATGAAGATGGAGATATAACATCTTCAGTCGTTGTAACAGGAACAGTTGATGTAAATACTGCTGGAACCTATAAATTAACTTATACTGTTAGTGATGCTGCAGGAAACATTGGAACTGCTGAACGTACTGTTATAGTAAAAAATGAAGCTGATTATTTAAATGGTAATTATAACGTTACAGATGTTGCTGCAGGTAATACATATACTTATACTGATAATATCACAGCATCTTCTACTGTAAATAATCGTGTATGGGTTACTAAATTTGCTTTTTACACAAATGGTGCAGTTTATTTTACTATTTCAGGTAATAATGTTACTATTCCAAATCAAACTGTTAACTGCGGTAACCCAGCAGCTAATAGATTGTTTTCAGGAACAGGTGTTATTAATGGGAATACTATAAACATAACATACACTGAAACAACAGGTGGTAGTACAATTAGTGGAACCGAAACTTATGTTAAACAATAAACCTAAATTTTTTATATACTAAAAAAAAGAGGCTGTCTCAAAAAGGCAGCCTTTTTTATTAATAAATCATTTTCTTATCCTTACTATTTTCTATTATTTTTGTGGGCCAATTAAATTAATAAAAAGTTAATTAGATGTCTTTTTTAAACCGTATTAGAAACAATATTTATATTAATCTTGTAGCCCGAATAATCATTGTTTTAATTTTATTCACTTTATGTAGATTAATATTTTATTTTTTAAACTACAAGTATTTTAATGATATTACTTTCTTTGAACTGATTAAAATATTTTTGGCAGGATTAAAATTTGACATAGCCGCTATTTGTATGATAAATTTACCATGGATATTTTTTCAAATTATACCATTTAATTTTAGATTTAATAAGTTATATCAAAAAATTAATAATATACTATTTTTATTTGTCAATGGTATCGCCATATTTATAAATTGCATCGATGTTGCATATTTTGATTATACAATTAAAAGGACAACAGCCGATATATTCATAACAAAAGGCTTAGCTAAAGATGTTATTCACCTTTTACCAACCTTTTTAATAGATTTTTGGTATATACTTTTATTAGCCTTTTTATTGATTTTAGCAATGATTTATTTAAATAATTTTTTTACAAAAACGTTGAAAAAATTGAATAATACTTTTATATCATTTATAATTCAGTTTTCATTAGCCATATTTTTTTTAATACTAACAGTTATAGGTGGAAGAGGTGGCATACAACTTCGGCCTTTGAATATTATTAGTGCAGGTAAATATACTCAAGCTAAAAATATACCTTTAGTTATAAATACTCCATTTGCTATTTTAAATACATTAGGTAAACACTCTATTAAGAAATATAATTTTTATAATGAAAAAGAATTAAATGAAATTTTTTATCCAATAAAAACAGTTAAAACAAATTTAAAGTTTAAAAATTATAACATAGTAATCATAATACTTGAAGGGTTCTCGAGTGAACATATAGGATTTTTAAACAAACATTTGGATAATGGCTCCTATAAAGGTTATACTCCTTTTTTAGATTCACTTATGGAACATAGTGTAGTTTTTACTAATGCTTATGCCAATGGTAAAAAGTCGAATGAAGGCATTGCTGCTATAATAGCAGGGATACCTTCATTAATGGATGTGCCATATTCTTCATCTATTTATGCAGGTAATAATATTGAAGGTATAGGAACATTGCTTAAAAAAAAAGGTTATAATACTTCTTTTTTTCATGGAGGTAATAATGGCACTATGGGATTTGATGCTTTTACAAAAACAGCAGGCTTTGACAAATATTATGGTAAAAATGAATATCCTGGTAATGATTATGACGGTAATTGGGGTATATGGGATGAAGAATACTTACAATATTACGCCAATATGCTTGATAAAATGGAACAACCTTTTCTGTCAGCAGTATTTACTTTATCTTCGCATCACCCTTTTAAAATTCCTTCAAAATATGAAGGTAAATTTTTAAAAGGTCCTTTACCTATACACCAAACTATCCAGTATACTGATTTTGCTTTAAAGAAATTTTTTAATACTATTTCTTCTAAATCTTGGTTTGAAAATACTATTTTTATTTTAACAGCCGACCATACATCTGAAGCTTATTTTCCATACTATAAGAC
>DAOTOD010000025.1:0-8809 GCA_035451165.1 Bacteroidales bacterium | reverse complement strand
TATGAAGCATTAATTCTTTTTTTTGCTATCTGGCTTAGTTACTTTTTTTGTTGTTTTTTTGTCTTTTTCTTGTTCAGTTTTTTCAAGTTCTTGTTTTAAATTAGCTAAAGCTTCAATATCGCCTAAAGTAGTTTTTTCTAAATTGTCTTTAATTTTTTTAATACTTTTTTGTTTTTCTTTTTTCTTTGCTTCAGCAGCTTCAGCTTCTTTTGCTTTTTTTAGATTATCTTCATCTTGATGTACTTTAGTGTGAGATATAACTATTTTTTTATTTTCTTTTGAAAATTCAATTACTTTAAAGTCTAATGTTTCATCTACTTTAGCTGTTGTATTATCTTTTTTTATTAAATGCCTTGTAGGTGCAAATCCTTCAACTCCATATGGAAGAACAACAACAGCACCTTTGTCGTTAATACTTAAAATAGTACCTTGGTGGATAGAATCAATAGTAAATATAGTTTCAAATACATCCCATGGATTTTCTTCTAATTGTTTATGTCCTAAGCTTAATCTTCGATTTTCTGTATCTATTTCAAGAACTACTACGTCTATAGTTTCACCTATTTTAGTAAATTCAGCTGGGTGTTTAATTTTTTTGGACCATGATAAATCAGAAATGTGTATTAAACCGTCAACACCTTCTTCTAATTCTACAAAGATGCCAAAATTAGTAAAATTTCTTACTATTGCTGTATGACGTGAATTTACAGGATATTTTTCAGCTATATTAACCCATGGGTCAGGTTTTAATTGTTTAATACCTAATGACATCTTACGTTCTTCACGATCTAATGTTAATATAACAGCTTCGACAGTATCTCCTATTTTTAAGAAATCTTGAGCTGAGCGTAAGTGTTGTGACCATGACATTTCAGACACATGGATTAGTCCTTCTACTCCTGGTGCTATTTCTATAAAAGCTCCATAGTCGGCTATTACTACGACTTTCCCGGTGACTTTATCGCCTACTTTTAAGTTAGGATCTAATGAAGTCCATGGATGTGGAGTTAATTGTTTTAATCCGAGAGCTATACGTTTTTTATTTTCATCAAAATCTAATATTACTACATTTAGTTTTTGGTCTAACTTCACAACTTCTTCAGGATGATTGATACGTCCCCAAGATAGATCAGTAATATGAATTAATCCGTCAATACCTCCTAAATCAATGAAAACGCCGTAAGATGTAATGTTTTTAACAGTTCCTTCCAGAACTTGTCCTTTTTCTAATTTAGCTATTATTTCAGCTTTTTGTTGTTCAAGTTCATCTTCTATTAAGACTTTATGTGATACAACTACATTTTTAAATTCGTGATTAACTTTAACAACTTTAAATTCCATGATTTTGCCTACATAGGCGTCGTAGTCACGTATTGGCTTAACATCAATTTGTGAACCCGGGAGAAAAGCCTCTATCCCAAAGACGTCAACAATTAACCCTCCTTTAGTACGGCATTTAACAAAACCTTGGATTATTTCATCTTTTTCTAAAGCTTCATTAACACGTTCCCATGAACGTAAAATACGTGCTTTTTTGTGAGATAAAACTAATTGTCCATTGACATCTTCTTGGCTTTCTACATAAACTTCTATTTTATCACCGATTTTAATATTGGGATTATAACGAAGTTCTGATATTGGTATAATTCCATCAGATTTATATCCAATATTTACTACTACTTCGCGATTATTTATAGATACTACGTGCCCTTCTATAACTTCTTGTTCTGCTATAGAACTAAGAGTTTTGCTGTATAAATCGGATAAGTTTTCTTTTGATTTATTATCAGTTTTATTGTTAAACTCATCCCAGTTAAAATCTTCTATTGGCTGTTGCCTTGTAAAGGCAATTTTTGAGATATCATTTTTAGTATTTTCATGTTCAAAATTAAATTCTTTTTTGGTTTCTACTTCCATAGATTTTACTTCATTTTTAATTTCTTCATTACCATTTATGGTTTGATTGAAGTTTTTTCCTTCTTCCATTAAATTTTTTTTTGTATGCCTGCAACAAGCAGACAGGGGTTAGACATTAAATTAATTACTAAAAAATTGAGTGCAAAGTTAGTATTATTTTTTATACTATCAATATCTTTAAATTAATATTTGGCATAAATATCAAATTCTTCTGCTTTTGTAATTTTTACTTCTATAAATGTTCCAATATCAATTTTTTTATTTGAAGTTATTAAGACTTCGTTATCTATTTCTGGGGAATCATATTCTGTGCGTCCTATGTAATATTCCCCTTCTTTGCGGTCAATTATTACTTTTATTGTTTTGCCAATAAGTGATAAATTATTTTCGAGAGATATTTCTTGTTGAATTAACATAAGTTCTTCGGCTCGTTGTTTTTTTATAAAATTAGGAACATTATTTTTTAAGGAATAAGATTTTGTACCTTTTTCTCGTGAATATGTGAATATGCCCATTCTTTCAAATCGCATTTCTTTAACAAAAATTTTTAATTCTTCGTATTCTTTTTTAGTTTCTCCTGGGAAACCTACAATGAAAGTTGTTCTAATTCCAATTTTTGGTATTTTTTTTCTAAGTAATTCAATAAGTTTTATAGTATCTTGTTTAGTAATTCCTCTTTGCATTGATTTTAATATATTATCATTTATATGTTGTAATGGTATATCAATGTACTTACATATTTTGGGGTTTTCAAAAATTTCATTAATAACATCTTTAGGAAAGTTAGCCGGATAAGCATAATGTAGCCTTATCCATTGTATGTTTTCAATGTTTGATATAGCTCTTAATAATTCAGCTAATTTGTTTTTTTTATATATATCTTTCCCATAAAAAGTAGTATCTTGTGCTACTAGTATAATTTCTTTTACACCTTTATTTGCAAGTTTATTAGCCTCTTCTATTAAGTTTTCTATTGTATTAGACTGATACTTACCTCTGATTTGGGGTATTAAGCAAAAAGAACATTTTCTATTACATCCTTCTGAAATTTTCAAATATGCATAATGTTTAGGTGTACTTAGTAATCTGTCGTTTTTATTAATTATTTTATTTGCTAGTTTATTTACTATGTTGTTATTTATATTAAATTCCCAAAAAGCATCTACTTCAGGCAGCGCTTTTTGTAACTCATGCATATAATATTTTACCATACATCCTATTACAAAGATATATTTGAGTTGATTTTTATTTTTAGCTTGAATACATTCTAATATTACATCTATTGATTCTTGTTTTGCATCGAGTATAAAAGCGCAAGTATTAATTATAACAGCATCAGCATTGATATGACTATAAGCGTGAAATACATTAAACCCAGCATTTTTAAGTGTTCCTGCAATGTATTCAGAATCTACTGTATTTTTGGGGCAGCCTAGAGTGATTATGGCTATTTTTAATTTTTTTAAATAAAAATTATTTTTATCCACAAGATTAATTTATTTAACAAGGTAAGGCTTAGAAAAGGAAAATTATTTAAATAAAGAATCTACAAATTCAGTGCAATTAAATACTTGAAGATCATTTATTTTTTCACCAATGCCGATATATTTTACAGGTATTTTGAATTTATCAGATATACTTAAAATAACGCCACCTTTGGCTGTACCATCCAGCTTGGTTATAGCTATTGCATTTACTTCGGTAGCTGATGTAAATTGTTTGGCTTGCTCTATAGCATTTTGACCAGTTGAAGCATCTAGAATTAGTAGTACTTCATGAGGGGCAGTAGGTATAACTTTTTGTATAACTCTTTTAATTTTAGCTAATTCATTCATTAAATTAACTTTATTATGTAGTCGGCCAGCTGTATCTATAATAACGACATCTGCTTTTTGTTCTATAGCTTTTTTGGCAGTTTCAAAAGCAACAGAAGCTGGATCGGCTCCCATATTTTGTTTTACAATAGGTACATTTGATTTATTTGCCCATATTTCAAGTTGTTCTATAGCAGCTGCTCTAAAAGTATCACCAGCACCAAGTAAAACTTTTTTGTTTAATTGTTTAAATTGCCATGCTAATTTACCTATAGTAGTTGTTTTTCCTACTCCATTAACCCCTACCACCATAATAACATAAGGTTCATTTATATCAGGGATATAAAAATCGCTTTGTTCTTCTTGCTTACTTTCTAATAAGAGTTGTAATATTTCTTCTTTTAATATATTTTGAACTTCTGCACTATTAATATATTTATCCTTTGAAACTCTTTTTTGAATTTTTTCAATAATTTTTAATGTAGTTTCTACACCTACATCTCCACTAATTAATAATTCTTCAATTTGGTCAAGTAAATCATCATCTATTTTAGATTTACCAATAATAAGCTTTGATATTTTAGAAAATATGCTATCGCGAGTTTTAGCAACACCTTTATCTAAACTTTCTTTTTTTTCTTTTGAGAAAAATGAAAACAGACTCATTTTGTTATTTATAAAAAACACAAAACTTTTTTTGTTGGTTATTAGAAAAAGTTTTGTGCCCCAATAGTAAATAATAGCAATTACTTATTTTTTGCTAAAAATTCTTTTGTTTGTTCATTAGGTACAATATCTTCTTTAAAAGTATAAGTACCAGTTTTAGGTGATTTAACCATCCTAATAACTTTGACAAAATCTTTACCTGTTGAGGTTTTTAATGTAGCAACAACTTTCTTTGCCATATTTTATTATATTTATTTAATTTCTTTATGTATAGTAACTTTTTTTAATATAGGATTATATTTTCTGAGTTCTAGCCTTTCTGGAGTATTTTTTTTATTTTTAGTAGTAATATATCTTGAAGTACCGGGTAAACCGCTTGCTTTATGTTCAGTGCATTCTAAAATTACTTGAACTCTTGCTTCTTTATTTTTTTTAGCCATATTGCTTTACTTTTTACTTAAAGGGTTAGTATTAAAAATTTGCAAATGCAAAGATACATAATTTTTTAACTAAAAATAAAATAATAGAAAAAGTTTTATTATTTATTAAAAATTCACAAGTGTAGAAAACTTTTTAGTAATAAGATGTTGTTAATTACTTTTTATAATTTTTAAATTTTAAATAAAAAAATCATAAATATTTTTTATTTTAAAAAAAATATTACATTTGCAGCAAATTTTTAAGTAAAGTTCTTTGAGTTTGCATAAACGTTATTTGTTAGTTTTATAAATGTTTGGTTTATAATAACTTAATCGGGGCATAGCGCAGTCCGGCTAGCGCACCTGCTTTGGGAGCAGGGGGTCGTAAGTTCGAATCTTACTGCCCCGACCATTTAAGGTTTTTAAATAGTCATTGTTAAATTAGAAAAATTAATTTCCATTATTGTTGTATAGCTAGTCTTTGTTATTTTTGATTGTTGTAGGGTCTCGTAGCTCAGCTGGATAGAGCAACAGCCTTCTAAGCTGTGGGTCGCAGGTTCGAATCCTGCCGGGATCACTTAGTAGGGCAGAAGTTTTTACAGAAATTATTTTTTCATTCTTAAAGAGATTAATTTTTCTTGATCATTCATTGTTTATTCTATCAGGTAAGCTAATGTAAAGAATACAAGTAGTAATAATTATTCATTTAACATAGGGATGTTTATAATTTTTCTATAGCCAAATACTAAGTTTAGTCCAAAATGTAAATTTAAATTTTTTGAGTAAGAGGGGAAAATAAAACTTTCTTTTTTGTCAGAAATTAAATATTTATCATGTATTAAAAATCCTAGAGCATTATCTCCTATGGCATATATTTGTAAAAAGCCTAAATTTAAAGCTATACCTAAACCTAAATCTAACTAACTTCTGTTATTTATTGAATATGTAGTAGTAATTCTTAACATTTGACCTAATTGTCGATTATATGACAAGGCTATTGCTGGGTGTACTGAACGTGTATAAAACTCCCCATGTAATAGTATACCAATTTTATCATAAGGTGATAAATTATATGAAAATCCTATATTAACAATTGAGTTTAAAGGATAATTATATGAATTTTTAGTTTCAGATACATTAAAACTATTTGATAAAGAATCAAGTAAGTTGTCAATTTCTGCATCGAAGGCCGAATCTGATTTATTAAGAAAATCATTAAGATTGATACCTTTAAAAATAAAGGAATTAGTTTGATCAAGATGGCTATAATTTTTAACATCTTTTGTCCAATGTATATAACCTAAATCAATAGCACTTGCAGATAAGGTAAATTTATCGTTAAACTTATATTGAATTCCTAAATCTAAAGCTAATCCTTTATTATTAAAATTTGTAAAATAGTTTTTTATATCAAAATCTTTATTTTCGAACCATTGAGGAGGGACACTTGTATTTATAGTAAAATAAGAGTTTACAGTTATATCATATGATGAATCAGCTACGCTTAAATTCATTTTACTATTACCTTTAGTCCATATATTTGCATGTCCTATTAGAAATTTACCTTTTCCGCCTATAGTAAGTTTATCATTGATAGTACGAGCATAGCCAAGTGCAAATTCAGTATAATGTATGGCGTTAATACCAAGTCCTTTAAAATCAGCTTTTTTATTAATAAATTGGGAATTTCCGTTCCATATTAGTGAAATAAGGTCCCGAGGATAACCAAATCTAAATAATATTTTTTCTGACATGCTATAATTAAAATAATTTTGTTTAGCTTTAAAACCAAAGCTTACTAACTCTATTTGTGTTTTAAAAGTAAGGAAATTTTTTTTGCCCAATTTATTAATTACTCTGTCGATATTTATTCCAACAGAATCATCACTTCTATTATAGAAGATATCTTTAATATTAAAACCTCCATTACTAAAGCTTGTATATAATGAAGACATTACAGGAATTCCAATGTGTACTTTACATTCAGGTATTAAGGCAGGATTAGAGTATGTTGATTGGGGAATACTTTGTAAATAATAAATAGTTAAATCATTTTGCGAAAAAGAAGATTGTATTAAACATAATACAAAAAAAACTATTATAGTATATATTTTTTTCATAAGTTTTTAGTTTTAGTTCAAATTAATAATCAACTTTCATTTTAGCTCTTGCACTTATTTTTACGTCTATAGTATAGAATGAATAAATTTTGACTGTGTTAGCACCATTGTTATAAGATACTAAGTGAGATCGTATAAATAATTTTTTAATATTTTTTAGTTTTTGCAATCTTGCTTTATCCATAATAATTGTAGTGTATTTTTTAACAGGATTTGTAACTAAATAATCAGGTGCAGGGCCAGGTGTAGCTGCAATAATAATGTTTTGATTAGGTTTAAATAAAGAATCTAATTTAGTATTTGTAGAATCTACTAAGTATATTTGAAGTATAGCATCAATTGGAAATTTGTTTGATAGGTCGATGTTTAATTGTAAGTATTCCATTTTTTCTATATTATCAAGATTGAAAGGTATAGTATCTTGAAAAATAAAATTCCATGCATCATCATGTAGTGGTAATTCAACTTTCATATTAAATGAAAATTTACTTGTGTCGAAAGCAAAATTATGAGTTAATCCAGAAGGGTTAGTATTAATATTGGGCTTACAGTAAAAATAATTTGGAGATATAAGCATTGCATTAGACACATTGCTATTATATTTATTAAGTTTTATTGTTTCGGATATTGAAAAAGGGTAAGTAAACGGAGCAGGTTGTATTATGTAAGGGCTATAAAATAAAGGGACCCCATTCCCTATAATAAAAATAGAATTGGTAGAATTATTAGAGTTTTTAGCTTCAAAATCTGTAACATGCATTTTTAAAGGTATTCCTAATGATGAATTCATATTAAGATATATACGGGAATCCTCATAATCAATATAACCCCAAAGGTAGTTATTATATAATTTTATATTAACAGTATCGGTTGGAACGTCAAACGAGAATTGTCCCAAATAGCCATATATTTTACTAAATTTAATATCTAAAAAGCTTTCATTAAAATTGATAGTATAAGGAGAGTTATTAGGTGAGCCATTACCGTGTACAATTATGGTATATTGTATAGGTATTTGATTACTAGATGCTCCTCCTATACCAAATTTCATAATACACCCATCGATGTTTAGCTGGTATGTTGGATTATACCCAGCAGTAAGGGTTAAAGTTTTTGAAAAAGGTGTATTGTTGGGAGTAATTAAGCTAGGGAATGTAACAATTATAGTAGCATCATAATTAAGATTAGAGTTAACATTAAATGTTAGTAACCCTGATTTAATATAGATACTATCAATAATTTCGCCATTGGCAAAGTTGAATGTATATAACTTATTAATATTAGTTGTTTCATCGTTACCTATAGGGAGGCTATTCCCATTGATGTTAATAGTGGCTGTAGTGTTAACAAATTGATTAGGAATATGAATTATATTTTCAGCGTTATTTGAAAAAACTTTATTTTGATACACAAGGTAACATAAATTAGAGCTATCTGTGATATAATTAGTATGTTCATAGTCTGCTAAGACATCTTCAAGTGATAAGCTTGCATAAACTAAAGGTAAAGCTACATCTGGTGACCATTCTCCTGAAGTGGATAATTTATTTAAATTGTATTCATCTTTTTTGCAACTAGTAGTAATTATTATAAGTATAAATAATGAGAAAATTATATTAGATGTTATTTTTATTTTGTAGGGTAAGATTGCCATAATTTTAAAATTTACATTTCACAAAAATAAAATTTAAAATTAGTAAAAATAATCAATATAAAATAAAAAAATAAATTATTGTTTTTACTAGAATAGTATTTATGTATTTTAAGATAATATAAATGTAATTTAAGTTTATTTTCAATAAAACTATATTATGAAATTAATTTTAAGTTGATTTTTTGCATGAAAGCTAAGACGATGCCAAGGAGATAAACC